>JAPLEI010000039.1:0-27813 GCA_026391195.1 Bacteroidota bacterium
AAACAAGCGATAATGCCATCGATGATACCAAGGAATCGCTTTAGGCAAATGAAAAGGTGCCAGGTCGTGCACAATTACCAGCTGAGGCACTTTGCTGTAAAAACCCGCGAACCCATAGGGCTGCAGCCATACATCGGCCATCCATTTGCTTACTGCTCGGGTGGCTTTACTATGATACCAATAGGCAAGCGATACAGGTTGCCGGGTAGCGGGACTTACAACACGATGCGTAATTCGGGGATGCTGGATAGGCGGCTCAATCAGGGGGCGGTCGTATAAAAACAAAAACTCATGTTGCGGAAAATTGTGCACCAGCCGGCGCAACAATTCGTTAGAATAGTGTCCATATCCCTCAAGAGGGCCGCTGTTTAAAAAAATCGCGGTTACTGCAATTCTCATCCCTGCAAAAGTACAGGCAGTCGGTGAGCATTTCATCAACTTATTATGCTGCTCACATATTTCCCTTTGTTTTCCACCTTTGGCATAAGTGTAGTTATTTTGTTATCAGTTGTTGTACTTTTAATTATGCAACAAAAAGCAGAACAGTTAGATTTATTTGGCTTTCCGGTGCAACCACCTACCCCTCCGGCCAAAAAAACACGACCAGCTCCCGCTCAGCAACTGGCAGAGGCAGCACCCGAAACTGCCCCTAAACGAGCCATCGCAAAACCGCCAGCTGTTCATGAAATAGAAGAGCCGGTTGCCACCAAAAAAAGAGCTCGAAGCACACAGCCCATTTTGGGAAGTAAGCGAGGGCGAAAGTCTTTTCGAGAAATGGATTCTGAAGTAGATTTAATTGAAGTGCCTTCGGAAGAGAAGCTGAACGAAAAATTGTATTATTCCATCAGTGAAGTTGCTGGATGGTTTAAAGTAAACACTTCTCTGCTCCGTTTCTGGGAAAACGAGTTCGATATTTTGCAACCCCGCAAAACCCGAAAGGGAGATCGGCTATTTCGGGTAGAGGATGTTAAAAATTTACAGTTGATTTATTTTTTATTGCGGCAGCGAAAATTTTCCATCGATGGGGCTAAGAGTTATCTGCAGGCAAATAAGAAAGACATCGACAAACAATTTCAACTGGTGCAAACCCTCGGTAGATTTAAATCGTTTTTGTTAGAACTACAAAGCCAGCTCTAGTTTGCGCTGGATTTCACTCATCTGTATACCCGTTTTATGAATCTGAAGCGCTTGTTATTAAGTATCCTTGTTATCACTATAATCTTTGGTATGTTCTCCTGCTCTTCAGGAAGTATTCCACAGCAGCCGAAATACACCGTTTTGGCCGATACCGAAACAGTGGTTATGAAAGGCGTGCTTAGCAGAAGTATATTAGAAAAAGAAAAGGCTTTTTCGTGGATGACGGAAAACAGAAAATATGGTTCGGCCGATGCAGGAGCAGTGAAAGTATTTAGCGAGAAAAAAGATTTGTTTACGGTACTTATTTTTGGAGGTACCTGGTGCCATGATACCCAAAATATCCTTCCTGTTTTTTATCGGCTGGTAGATAAAAGTGGCTATCCTGATAACCGTATAACCCTGGTGGGTGTTGACAGGCAAAAAACAGCTCCGCACAACTGGCATACAACCTGGAACATCACGATGGTTCCCACATTTATCGTTTTACAAAATGGTAAAGAGATGGGTAGGGTAGTGGAATATGGAAAAACCGGAAATGTAGAAAAAGAGCTAGCGGATATTGTTGCCAAGCTTCAGTAAGCACAAACTACTATTTACCTTGCATCTGAATAGAAAGCCGGTTATTAGCAGCAGCCAATGTAATTTGATGCTGCGCTAGTTCATCCAATATCAGCCAATTTATTTTTTCCTTTCCTGTATTAAATACTTCAATACTTTCATTGGGTGTAGTAAAATATTCCACTTGAACTACATGAGCATTTTTGCCGGTTTCAGCCAGAAACACGGCACAGGATTCAGCACCAGTAGCTATTATTTTTTCAGGTAAGCCCTGCGTAAAATCGCGCAATTGATTTACGGATGTAGACAAATCTATTTCAATCCGAACTTCGCCTTTACGTTGTGTTCGCATAGAAATATTATCAATAATGGTATCTACCATCTGTTTATTGGGAACGGTTATCAGCGACTTTTCGAGCGTTCGAATGCGGGTGCTGCGTAGCCCTATTTTTTCTACCGTGCCAGTAAACAAGCCCACTTTAACCAACTCGCCGGTAACAAAGGGCTTATCGAAAAATATAATAAACGAGGCGATTAGATTTTCCATGCTTTCCCTCGCAGCCAGGGCAATAGCTGCCCCTACAAGGCTAAGACCGGTGAGCAGCGTGCCAATTTCTTTGTTAAAAGAAAATCGCAATACCAACAGGATTCCGATAAGCACGAGAATTACTTTAAAGAAATCTTTAAAAAAGATGATCAGTTGATTATCCGATAGGTCGGCAGTTTGATTGGCTTTTTCTTCAAAAATCAAAGCAATAAAATCGATACCTCGGCGACATAACCAGATAAAGGCAACAATCAGTATCCCAATAAATACCGACTCTACTATATCTTTGGTAGAAGTGTGGTAAATCTTCATTTGCAGCACCTGCGGGAAGTTCAGCTTATCAAGAGCAACAAATGAAACCAGTAAAATGATAAACACTTGAAGGGGCTGCAACACCAAATTCAGAAACGACTGTCTTGCATCATTTCCAGCTTTCTTTGATAAGATGCGATACAACCAATTGGCAAAAAAAAGGGAGATTACTCTTTTCAGTAAAAATGCAGTAGCTATTACTGCAAGTACGCGCAGATAATCGCTGATTGAGTTGCATAAGATAGTCTGTTGCAAAAAAGGGTTCATACATCAGGGTTGAGAAGAAGTAGGGCGGGTTACCAACTCCAGCGTGGCTCCGTTATATACAGCATAGGAAAAATGTTGAATCCAATCCCCCACATTCATGTAGCGACTTTTTTCGTTCAATGCATAGTCTATAGGAAAATGCCGGTGGCCGAATAAAAAATAATCAATCGGCCGTTCCTCCAGCTTTCTGTAACAATACTGAATAAGCCATTCCTGATCGGCTCCCAAAAATTGCTGATCATCTGCGCCAGTTGCTTCTCGGCTGGCGCGGCTGAAATAGTTGGCAATAGCAATTGCCCAATCTGGGTGTACTTTGGCAAATAACCATTGACAAAACGGATTGCGAAAAATTTTCTTTAGTCTTTTATAACCATAATCTCCCGGCCCGAGACCATCACCATGGCCAATTAAAAAAGTATGTTGATTCCATTGAAATAATTGAGGTTGGTGATATACTTTTACCCCTAACTCTTCTTCAAAATAGCCCCGCATCCACAGATCATGATTGCCGGTAAAAACATGAATGGGAACTCCTTTGTCGCTGAGTGCTGCAAGACTTCCCAGCAAGCGGGTAAACCCTTTAGGAACTACTTTTTTATATTCGAACCAGAAGTCGAAAATATCACCCAATATAAAAAGACTGTCTACATCCGACTCGATTTCTTTTAGAAAGGCTACTATTTTTTTTTCGCGCACTAAACTTTTAGCTGCGTCGGGGGCGCCCAGATGGAAATCGGAGATAAAGTATATTTTTTTTCCCGGAGCAGGCACCATGTAGTTATCGATTTTTTTGTTGTAGATATTGCAGCACATCTCCCCCGGGCACTATTGGTTTTCCGGTAACATCGCCGGCAAACCAATACATCCAGGCTGAATATGTTTGCCCGTTATGGGTTACCGCTGCCAGTTTTCTTTCATACAAAGCGGGGCCATCTTCATCGGCTTGTACCCCTTCATAATCGTCGAGCTGAGCGATGGCCCATTCCCATTCATCGGGTTGATGAATTTGATAAAGCTCCCCTTGAATATGCTGATCGGTGTTGGCTGGTTTGGCAGCAGGGTACTCCCCCATATCATATAAGATTCCGCAAGTTGTTGCCGCCCCCATCAATACAAAATATCGGCTGATATACGCATAGGCAGGATGATGAAATCCGCTGCGCAGCGATCCGTAAACAAATAAAAGCGTGGAAGAAGGCTGGCTCATATCAGTAGATTACTGGTCAATTAAAAAGCAAAATACCTCTTTAGGTCCATGCACCCCCACCACCAATGTTTTTTCAATATCCGCTGTACGACTAGGACCTGTTGCCAGGGTAAGCAAAGAGGGATACGTTGGATTTTGCAGCAGCACTTTTTCCAGACCATCAGAAATATCTTCCACCAACTGATGGGTATAGGCAATACAAATATGAATAGGGGCATATACACTCACGGTTCTGCCGCTTTCGCCGGCGCTGCTTAATAATATAGATCCCGTTCGAGCAACCAGGTATTCACATCCTGTAATGGCCGCATCACAATCGGCTAATGTAGGGTGGTAATTAGACGGAAAGCCACTTGCCTGCAACATTTCCTGTAGGGCAGTTTCCCTGCAAAATATTTTTTCCCATTTCCGCTTGTCTGCGAGTGAACTCAGCTGAGCTACCAGTTCTGCTTCACTGCTGCAATAAGAAAATCGTCCTTGCAGATTGGTAAATTTCTCAGCAAACTCAAGGGCTGGTTCTTGTTGCAGGGCCGGATAGGGAGGCAGGGGCTGGGTAGCAGGAAAGGGAACAGGCACCGGTTGCTTCAGTGCCTGTTTTATTTTTTTCAATATGGTATCTCTGGCGTTGCTGCCCATATCTTATACTATAGTTGCGTTTTCGTCGTTGTTGGGTTGGCCCGGCCCAATCGTATGCTCGCCCACCACTTCATCATTCTTCAGCTCGGGTTCTATAGTGATCGGCTTTTTTTCTTCAAAAGGTCTTTTGCCGATTAATAATTCAACATCACTTTTATGCAGTACTTCCTTACTCAACAATTCTTTTGCCAACACTTCCACTTCGTGCTTCTTTTCTTGCAGCAATTGAATGGTTCTTTGGTAAGCTGCATTAATGATAGATCGAACTTCCTCATCAATCATTTTGCCGGTTTCTTCGCTATAGGGCTTGGTGAAAGTGTTTTCCTGAGTAGGGTCGTAAAAACTTACGTTACCCACATGTTCGTTCATACCATATGCAGTTACCATGCTATAGGCAATGCGGGTAATTTGTTGCAAATCGTTGGCAGCGCCGGTAGAAATTTTTCCAAAGAATACCTGCTCGGCAGCTCTTCCACCCAAGGTCATACAAATCTGGTCGTTCAGCTGATCGGTATTATACAGATACTGTTCAGTAGGGGTATACTGTGCGTATCCCAATGCTGCCGTACCACGTGGAACGATGGTAACTTTCAATAGCGGATATGCATGTTCTAAAAACCATCCACATACCGCATGACCAGCTTCGTGATAGGCAATGATTTCTTTTTCGTGCGGTGCGATGATTTTGTTTTTCTTTTCCAACCCACCAATTACACGGTCAATCGCATCCTGAAAGTCAATCATTTCTACGGAGGTCTTTCCTTTTCTGGCGGCTATCAGTGCTGCTTCATTGCATACGTTGGCGATATCTGCGCCGGCAAATCCGGGTGTTAATTCGGCCAAACGATGCAGGTCGAGTTTTTCAGAAATTTTAATCGGCAGCAGATGCACTTTGAAAATGGTTTCTCTTCCTTTAACATCTGGCTTATCAATAGAAATCTGACGATCGAAACGACCGGGACGCAGCAAGGCTGAGTCTAATACATCCGGGCGATTGGTAGCTGCCAGAATGATGATGCCGGTATCGCCACCGAATCCGTCCATTTCAACCAGTAATTGGTTGAGGGTATTTTCTCTTTCATCATTGCTCATGATGGCGTTTCTTCCACGTGCTCTTCCGATCGCATCAATTTCATCTATAAATATGATACAGGGGGCTTTTTCACGAGCCTGCTTAAACAGATCGCGAACCCGGCTGGCTCCCACGCCCACAAACATTTCTACAAAGTCGCTACCACTTAAGCTGAAGAAAGGCACTTGTGCTTCGCCCGCCATGGCTTTGGCCAATAAGGTTTTACCAGTACCGGGGGGGCCCACCAATAATGCACCCTTGGGTATCTTTCCGCCGAGGGCTGTATATTTTTTGGGGTTCTTTAGAAAATCTACAATTTCCATCACTTCTACTTTGGCCTCGTCCAATCCGGCCACATCGGCAAAGGTGATATTCACTTTTGCACCTTTATCAAACAGGGTAGCCTTAGATTTACCTATGCTGAAAATGCCTCCAGGACCACCGGCACCGCCTTGGCCACCCATTTTGCGCATCATCAATACCCAAACACCCACAATTAACAATAAAGTGAAAATGGTGCTGGATAGTGGACCGGCCCAATCCTGATCTTCTACTATCTGTTGGCTAACCTCTGGAAGACCCTTTTCGGTAGTGATTTTTTTAATGCTTTCGGTAAACGACTTCCAGTCAATCACCTTAAACTCGAACAAGGGTTCTTTTGCTTTGGTGGTGGTTATAGATTTTCTCAGCTTTTTAACGTAATATTCTTTTTTCAGGCTATCCGGATATAAATATACCCGAACCCGATCTTTGTTTTTTACCAGATCAATTTTCGCAACGTCTCCCTTTAGCAGCATGTTGTTTTCGAATTCCTGCTGACTAACCTCAAGTAAGTCGGGAGAGAACTTTCCAAAAGTGGCAATTACCAGTGCAATAAATGCAATGATATAAATCATGTATATATTAAACTTCGGCCCCTTCTTTTGACTGTCGGGAGATCCGGGTTTGGGTGTTTTAGTCTCTTGTGGCATATAGGTACAGTAACTTTACTATTTTAAAGGAGATATAGGAATCGATGATTATTCGGTATGATCCAATGCAGAGGCGTCGCTCCACATTTCTTCTAGTTTATAAAATTTTCGTGCGTCGGGATGCATCACATGCACCACCACATTCACATAATCAATCAGCACCCACTGTAAAGCCTGGCGGCCCTCATGCTTATAGGGCATTTCATCGCAATCCTGCTTCACCTGAAATTCCACTTCATCGCAAATGGCTTTTACCTGGGTGGTACTGGAGGCTTCACAAACAATAAAAAAATCAGCAGAGGCTTCGGGAATTTTTCTCAAATCGAGGCTTACCACTTTTTCGCCCTTTTTATTCTGAATGGCTCGTATAATCGACTTGATGATTTTTGAGTTGCGGTTGAGCCGGGTGATCGTATTTTTTTTTCGGCTATTTAATACAGAAAGCGTTTCCAATAAATTTCTATGTTTTGTTAATGAATATCGGTTGATTTTGGGCCCTGTGAATAATTCTTCCCCGGTTGCAGGAAAACTGAAAGCCCAATAGCTACCTTTACAAAAATACTACTTCTTTGCTACCTGCCCACGTTAAAAGTCCTATTGGAACGCCGTTCATCATTTTACCGGAAGTAGATAGTACCAATAGGTATGCCAAAAATCAAATTGACACCAAAATGGCCGACCATGGTACGGTGTATTTCGCTCACAATCAGCTAGAAGGAAAAGGGCGAATGGGTAAACAGTGGGTTAGTGAGCCGGGTAAAAACATACTGATGTCGGTAGTAATAAACACTTCCCTGCAAAAAAACAGGTCTTTGCCCGGGCTCAACCAATGGATTTCGGTTGCTTGCTCCGATTTTTTGAGCCAATATGCCGGTGAAGAAACCCGTATCAAATGGCCGAACGACCTTTACTGGCGTGACAGAAAGGCAGGTGGGATTTTGATTGAAAATACCTGGAGGGGGGAATTATGGAACTGGGCGATTATTGGAATAGGACTGAATATCAACCAGTCGCATTTTGAGGAAGGCATAGGACAGCCCGTTTCTTTGCAACAAATTACCGGAAAAGTTCACCAGCCCGTTGAACTGGCAAAAGAGTTATGTACCTGTTTAGAACGTCGTTATCAGCAATGGGTAAACCAACAGGAGGCGGAAATACTGGAGGCTTATAACCAGCGCTTATATAAAAAAAATCAATGGGTTAATTTTGTTGTAAATGGAAATGAACTAACCGGGATGCCAATTGCAGTTACTATTGCTGGCGAATTGATGATTAAAAACGAAAAGGGATCAACACAATGTCTCACGCAGGCACAATGGCTGCAGTAAAAAATTATTATGGATACAATTCGGCTTACTCAGTTTTCTTCGGCGGCAGGTTGCGGGTGTAAAATGGCACCAGCGGCTTTAGAAAGTATTTTACAAAACAGTCGCACGGCCAATCAATTTAAAGAATTGCTAGTTGGCAACGAGAGCAGTGACGATGCGGCCGTTTACGATTGGGGAGATGGTACCGGATTAATCTGCACTACCGACTTTTTTACCCCGATTGTAGATGATGCCTTTTTATTTGGCAAAATTGCCGCTGCCAACGCCATCAGTGATGTGTATGCTATGGGCGGGAAACCCTTACTGGCATTGGCTATTTTAGCCTGGCCCCTAGAAAAACTAGGCCCAGAACTAGCCAGAGAAGTAATGGCCGGCGCCAGAGAAACCTGCAGCGAAGCGGGTATCCCTTTGGCGGGTGGACATAGCATAGACAGCACAGAACCCGTATTCGGACTCGCAGTTTCGGGGCGGGTAACGCTTGCCGATTTGAAGAAAAATAATACCGCCCGGGCCGGCGACTACCTGCTATTAACCAAGCCGCTGGGGGTGGGTATTTTATCTACTGCCGAAAAAAGAGGGGTAATTAAGCCAGAGCATATAGATGAATTTCACCGCCAACTCGGAATGCTCAACTCGGTTGGGTATGAGTTGGGTAAAATTCCGGGCGTGCATGCGTTAACCGATGTTACCGGATTTGGACTGATGGGGCATTTAATTGAAATGGCCGAAGGAAGTGGGTTGGGCGCTGAATTATATTACTCCAAAGTGCCTATTCTTTCCTCTGTACCGGCTTACCTGAGTGAGCGTATCGTGCCGGATGCTACCTACCGAAACTGGAATGCTTATCAGAAAAAAGTGGCTTTTGGCCCGGGGGTGAATGTAATGGAAGCCTTTACTGTTTTACCCGATCCGCAAACCAATGGGGGGTTGTTGATTGCGGTAAGTGCCAATGCGCTGGAGCCAGTGTTAACCCTGCTGCAATCGGCCGGTATACATTGTTGTAATGAGCCTATAGGCAAAATAACAGCAGCAGGTGAAAAATGTATCCAGGTATTGGCGTGATTTACAGGGGCAGTAGGTTGATGCTGGTTGCCAACTCAATATCCTTTTCAGTTACGGTATTGGCTGCATCATGCGTGGTTAGCCAAACTTCTACTTGGGTATAGTTTTGGGCCCAGCGGGGATGATGATTCATTGCTTCTGCCAGTGCTGCCATTTTAGTAATAAACTGAAAAGCTTGCGCAAAACTGCTAAAAACTATCTTACGATATAATTCATTTTGCTGAAGCGCCCAGCCATCGGGTAGATCATTTGATTGCATGTGCGAATAAGTGAGATTAGGGATGATTATAAAATCATGTTGCTCTTGTTTTTTACCTGATCAATGGGTAACTCAACAATTAATTGTACTTCGGGTATCGACTTTACCACTTGCCGAATCCAGCTAACTGCCTCATCCGAGGCTAGGTCGCCTTTCATCAGCCACAAAAAATCCATGTGCCGGAATTCGGGAAGTAAATATTCTCCGTCGTAATGATTATGATAAAGATAATGCACTAAAGAGCTGTTGGGCTCGGTTGACTGGTAAACAGAAAAATAATAGGTGCGCTCTTTTCTTCTCATGGGGATTTCGTGTTCTGCATTTAGGCGAAACCGATATCCCAACTGTTGATTTAGTAAAAGACAAAACTGAAAACACTTAAGCGGAGCCGTAATGCCCAGCAGTCGGGTGCTGGCGAAAAAGTCTTCATTCATCCCCTCTGTGTCTAGCTTCAGCTTCATATGCTTGTATTAAAATTGAAGTTCCACTTTCCGCTCTTCAGCTCCTCTTTTAAAGCGAAGGGTAGTTTTATCGCCTTTTTTAAACTTACTCAAAGATTGCATATAAGCGGATACATCTACAAACGAATATTCGCCCAGTTGCAGCAACACATCGCCTGCTTGTAATCCTATTTTTTCTGCCAGCTTGCCCGGGCTAACCCCATCTATGCGCATGCCGGTTCCGGTATAGCCATAATCTGGAATTACGCCGAGGCTTACAGAAAAGCCACTACTTCTGCCCATTTGAGGTTCGCGTGTTTTATTGAAGGGGAGCTTTCCTTTTGTGTCGGTGGCTTCAATCAACCGATAAACCCAACGTACAATTTCTTCCTGTCCGGTATAATTTATTTTTTCCCAGTCGTCGGTAGCTTTGTGATAATCTGAATGGCTGCCGGTGAACAGAAATAATACCGGAATATCTTTTCGGTAAAAGCTGGCATGATCGCTGGGTCCGCTACCGGTGCTGTCGTAATGGGTTACCAGGGGTGCCGAAGTAGTTGGAACCACTTCTGCCCAAACCGGAGAAGTGCCATATCCGCCAACAGTAAGTTTGCGGGCAGTGTCGTACCTGCCTACCATATCCATATTAATCATATAGTTCGGCGAGATGGTTTTAGTGGGATATTCCAGCCAATATTTGCTGCCCAATAAGCCCAGTTCCTCGCCTGAGAAATTAAGAATCAGGTAATTGTTTCCGGCAGGTGCCGATTTTTTCAACATGCGGGCAAGTTCAATCAGTGCTGCGGTACCGCTGGCATTATCATCGGCTCCATTATGAATAACCCGACCGGTATCCAGCGCGGTTTTGTCTTCCCCATAGCCTAAATGATCGTAATGTGCGCCGATAATTACGGTATTGGCTGCTTGGTTATTGATAAAGCCGGCAATATTTTTCCCTTTTCTAACCCGATTAACAAATGCAACCGACAGGTTTAGGGTAACGGTGGCAGAGGGGTCGTTGAAGTATGCAGCGAGGGCGTTTTTAGTTAGATATATTATTGGCAGTTGCGCAGTGGCGGAAGAGTCGAACTTATTGTATTGAATATTATCGGTAATGGATGAGCTGTTGTAAAGGAATAAGGCCGTAGCCCCTTTTTGTGCAATCTTTTGGGCATGCTCCCGAATTGCCGAGTGCAGATCGAAATGGGGATTGGTTTTATTTTCCTCCAATACGTCCTTTACATCCCAAAACCAGGGCTCACCGGATTCTTGTAAAGCCATTGCTGGGGATGCCTTCACATTGGCGGGTTTGCTATAAGAAAGTGGAAAATACTCTTTTAACAACGCCAGTGGGTGATCTTCTACCACCAAATGCGTGGAAGTATCTAATTGTTTCCCTTCATTTACTACAAATTCCTGCACATATCCATCGGTTCCGGCAGGCTCTAATGCCATTTGCCGATATTGATTAATTATATACTCGAGGGCTTTTTCTTCGCCCGGGGTGCCGGTTCTACGCCCTTCGAGGCGATCGTCTGCCAAAAACTGAACATGGGTGGTTAACAGGGCCGCTCTTTCATTTCGGGCATTTATTTCGGCCTGCAGTTTCTTTTTCTTGCTTTGTGCCATTAGCATCAGGGGCATTAAGAGCAAGCAGAGAAGATATTTTTTCATTTTTCAAAGGTACAATATGTACAATTATTACGCGAACAACCCAAAAGGTTAAAATATTGCCTTCTCCGATTGGGTCTACCGATTCTGTTCCCAATATCGTAACTAAACGCCCTTTTTTGCTGCTACTTTTGCAGGAATAATTTTTAATTGCCGAATAGTCCTTTACATATTGCCTTAGTTGGAAATCCGAATAGCGGTAAAACTTCCTTGTTCAATGCGCTAACCGGTCTTAGCCAGCAGGTTGGAAATTTTCCGGGGGTAACGGTAGACAAAATGTTGGGTAAGCTGTCGCTTAACAAAGAACACAAAGCTTTATTAATCGACTTACCAGGCACTTACAGTTTATATCCCCGCCGGGAAGATGAGTGGGTGGCTTATAAAGTATTGATGGGTGCTGATCAGGAAGTGAAGGCCGACTTGGTATTGCTGGTGGCAGATGCCAGTAATCTGAAAAGGAATCTGTTGTTTTGTTCGCAGATTATAGACCTCCACATTCCCGTTGTGATGGCGCTTACCATGAACGATCTGGCAGTAAAGCGAGACATTTATGTAGATGCGGCAGGATTATCGAAAGAATTGAAAATTCCGGTTGTGGTGGTAAACCCCCGCAAAAACAAAGGCCTCACCGAACTAAAAAAAGTGCTGCTCGAAACAGCGGCGGCTGGGATTTCTCCGGCAATTGATGATCAGCATTTTTATGATGCCCGCACAGAAGTAGGTGCTCCGGTGGAGGAAGTAAAAAAATTATTTCCGGCTATCAGTGATTATGCGGCATTGCATTACCTGATACATCACGAATCTTTTCCGCTTAGCAACCACGAACAACATGCGATAGAGAGCATAGAAAAAGAGTTTGCATTTAATCCTACCAAAACGCAGGCCGAAGAAATTGTTAATCGCTATGCACATATCCGGCAGGTATTAAAAAAACATGTTTCCGAACCCAATCCAATTGAACAAAAAAAGTTTACAGAAAAGTTGGATAACCTGCTCTTGCATAGAACTTGGGGTTATCTGATTTTACTAGTTGTTCTTTTTCTGTTGTTTCAAAGTATTTTTTGGGTAGCGCAATTCCCTATGGATTTTATAGAATGGGCTTTTCAGCAGGCGGGCAGCTGGCTGAGCGTTCAACTACCCCAGGCATGGTGGAGCGATTTATTAATCAATGGCTTTTTAGCCGGGCTAAGCGGCATTTTGGTTTTTATTCCTCAGATCATGATTTTGTTTGGATTGATAACCATGCTCGAAGATTCGGGATATATGGCGCGGATTGGTTTTCTGAGCGATAAAATGATGCGCAAGGCCGGATTAAATGGAAAAAGTGTAATGCCATTGATTAGTGGATTTGCCTGTGCTGTTCCGGCCATCATGTCGGCCCGGGCTATTGAAAATAAAAAAGAAAGGTTGCTTACTATTCTGGTTACTCCACTGGTTAGTTGCAGTGCCAGATTACCGGTGTACACTATATTAATATCCCTGGTAATTGATAATAAATATTATTTTGGATTTTTAAGTTTACAGGGTTTGGTGATGATGGGGCTTTACCTTGGCAGTGGCATGATGGCCTTGCTGATGAGCTATCTGATAAAGAGTTTTATAAAAATCAAGGAAAAAAGTTTTTTCATTTTGGAGTTGCCTATCTATCGGCCGCCACGGTGGAAAAACGTGTTGGTAACCATGATAGGTAAGGCTCGCATCTTTGTTACCGATGCGGGAAGGATTATCATGATGATCAGCTTAATTCTCTGGTTTTTATCCAGCTTTGGTCCGGGCAAAGAAATAGCAACCGTAAATGCGAAATATGAGCAACTGATTAAAGAATCCCCTGCCAGCGAATCACAGTTAAACAAACAGTGGTCTACTGAAAAATTGCAGCATTCTTATGCCGGCCATCTGGGTCAAACCATTGAGCCGCTGATAGCGCCATTGGGATATGATTGGAAAATTGGCATTGCACTGATTACTTCCTTTGCGGCTCGGGAAGTATTTGTTGGCACGATGGCCACCCTATATAGTGTAGAAGAAACGGATAACAACTCACTACGAGAAAAAATGGCTGCGGCCAAACATCCTGATGGCAGTAAGGTTTATACATTACCTGCTGCTTTTTCCCTGCTAATTTTTTATATGCTGGCCATGCAATGTATGAGCACACTGGCCGTGGTGAAAAGAGAAACCAAGAGCTGGAAGTGGCCTTTATTTCAGCTGGGATTTATGACCGTGCTGGCATATGGCATGAGCTGGCTGGTATATCAGCTGTTTTCTTAGTTAAAGTATTTCCATAATAACTCACTAATCTTTCGGGTAAGCTCCCAAGCTTCATTGGTAGGTTCCCAGGAGCGATCCTGATTGTTTTTGGTAAAAATGCTAAAAACGTAGCTGCATTTTTTTCCATTCACAAATAAGAGTTCGCTTCGGCTGGCATCTATTGCTCCGCTTTTACTTGCAATAAACACATCGGCCGGAATACGAGAGATCGCTTCTTCATCCCAATAATTTCTACTCATCAGTCGCAGCATTTTTTCACTCGCAGTATAACTGATTACTTGGTGGTTGATAATTTTTTCCAACAGCTGTCCCATTTCTCTGGGAGTGGTTTGGCCCCAACCCCATTTATTGCGCTGCTCTGTTCTTCCAGGTGTTCTGCTGTTCACGCGGGTATTGGTTAGCCCCAGGCTATCCATCAATTCATTGATGCGGGTGCCGGTGCCAGCTATCGACTGCAGCCAAAGACTGGCGGTATTATCACTGGTGGTAAGCATCAGCATCAGCACCTTGCTCATTTCAATTTTTTCATTGTTTTTAAATGAGCCCAGAATATCTTCTCCTTCGTAGAGTAGCGAATCTTTATAAATAAGGGGTTGGTGATAGGTAAGTTGTCCGTCTTCTATTTTACGCATGATTCCAGTAAGAATAGGAATCTTAACTATGCTGGCAGTAGGAAAAATCGTGTCGGCATTAATAGCCACCTGACGATGGTTTTTCAGATTGTGCACGTAAATGCCAATATCGCCTTTAAACCCGGCAATAAGCGATTGCAGTTGCTTTTCTAAAACAGGATCGTTTTTTTGGGCTTTCGCAAATGAAAAACAAAGAAAACAGATAAGCAGCAGGAATATCCGGATAGGCATAGCAATCAATTTTACCCTAAGATACTATTGAAATGAAGTGCCTACAAAAAAGAATACTTCCGGCCGCTGATAAATAAAAATCAGGTTAGGAATTCTTTGCGGCAATGGCCGACTTTCTGAGATACTCTTTGTTGGGACTGTAGATAAACAGGCAGCTGCCGTTTTTTATCTGGTCGATTATTGGCTTAGAGAGATGTTGCGGTATTGCAGGACAGCCCTGGCTGCGACCGATAGATCCACGCTGCTCGGCAACTTGCTCATTGGCATACTCGGCACCATGCACAACGATACCACGACTGAGCGCATTGTCGTTAATGCCCGACTCTTCACCCTGCAAGCGCAGAGAGGTTCCATGCTTCCCATTATACGTATCGCCGGTAACATAAAATCCAAGGCTCGACTGATTTGAATTCTGCCGATTAGAAAAATGGGTAGGTATGCTGTTGCCGGAATTTTTTCCGTGAGAAGCGTAGGTGTTGAACAATAATTTTCCCAGTTCCAAATCAATCACAAACAATCTTTTTTCTCCGGACGGAAGAGAGAAGTCAAGAATAGAAAGAATATTATCTTTTTTAATTTTCCCTTCTTTCAATAATGCATTCCAACCATTTAGTGCATATTGAAATGCTACCCGGGATAATCCCATCGCTTCCAAGCCTAGCTGCTGGTATAGCACCACTTTCCCTGTAGGATCTGGGTCAAAACTTTTTGTGGGTGTGCTGCCCTTTAATGAAGCTACCGGCTGAAAAATCAGCAAAGCCAACACAATTACTGCCACCACTCCGGCTGCTATTTTATTACGTTTGTTTAGATACATATCGTATTGTTTTCAGTTAAACATTTCAATTCTGCACAAGTATATACGGTACGTTTTTGGTTTTTGGAACTGCAAAGGTACCACATAACAAAACAGCGGGACGCTTAAAAACGTTAATTAAAACGGGTTTAACAAAAAGTAAGCCCGCATAGAAATGCGGGCCCTTCGCTTGCTTGCCTATGAAAACCAATGACTTACGAAGTCAAGGGCGGATTCGAACCGCCGTCCAGGGTTTTGCAGACCCCTACCTTGCCTCTCGGCCACTTGACCATAAAAATGGGATAAACAGCACCCGTAGGCTCCATTTCCATACAAAGGTAGGGAAAAAACAGTAGTCTACCAAAATAATAGACTAATAAATGCTCAGACAGTGATTTTCAGCAATAAATCAACGGATTAAGGTTGCTGAAAATAATTGATCCCCTGTGCACAAGCAGCCAACTTATCGGGTCGGCTGAATTATATATTGTGAATAAAAAAAGCCATCGTTTCCGGTGGCGTTTCCTGCATTTTCCATGGGCAACCTTGTAACTTGCGCTCATGTTGAATTATTTGTCGGGGCTGAATGAACAGCAAAAAGAGGCGGTATTACATATGACGGGTCCGCTGATGATAATTGCCGGTGCGGGCAGCGGAAAAACCAAAGTATTAACCACCCGCATTGCACACTTATTATATAATGGAGTAGATGCATTTAACATTCTGGCGCTCACGTTTACCAACAAAGCGGCGGCAGAGATGAAGGATCGGATTGAAAGAATTCTTGGTAACACAGAAGCGCGCAACCTTTACATAGGCACTTTCCACAGCGTTTTTGCTCGGATTTTACGTGCAGAGGCCCGACACCTGGGATATCCGGCCAACTTTACTATTTACGATACCGACGATAGCAGGTCTGTAATCAAAACAGTAACCAAAGAACTGGGGCTAGACGAGAAAGAGTACAAGCCAGCCGCTGTAGGGTCGCGCATATCTTCCGCCAAAAACGCCCTGATTTATCCGGAAGATTATGCGGCGGACAGCTATATTCAACAGGAAGATGCCCGTGCAAAAAAACCGGAGATCGCCAAAATATACGCAGCCTACTGCGAGCGATGCTTCAAAAACGGCGCGATGGACTTTGATGATCTGCTATTGAAAATGTATGAACTGCTGCAACGGTTTCCTGATGTATTGCATAAGTATCAGCATAAATTCAAGTATGTGCTGATTGATGAGTACCAGGATACCAACCCGGTACAGTATCGCATCGCCAAGCTGCTTGCTGCCGTTCATGAAAACATTTGTGTGGTAGGAGACGATGCACAAAGTATTTACAGTTTCCGCGGGGCTACCATTGAAAATATTTTACAGTTTCAGAAAGACTATGATGATGTTGCCCTGATTAAACTGGAACAGAACTATCGCAGCAGTGGTCATATTTTGCAGGTGGCCAACGAAGTGATAAAAAAGAATGTTGGACAGATACCGAAAAACCTTTGGACCGACAATATAGAAGGAGAGCTGATACACTTGGTGCGCACCATGACCGACAACGACGAAGGAAAATTTGTTGCCGATACAATTCAGGAGCAAAAGCTACGAAATCACTATAGCAATAGCGACTTTGCCATTCTTTACCGAACCAATGCACAAAGCCGGTCTTTTGAAGAAAGTTTACGCCGGATGGGAATTCCCTGTCGGATATACGGAGGTGTTAGCTTTTATCAGCGCAAAGAAATCAAAGACCTGCTGGCTTATTTGCGGGTAACCGTAAATCCGTTAGACGAAGAATCGTTGAAGCGGATTGTTAACTACCCCATTCGCGGCATCGGCAAAACCACCATCGAAAAAATGGTGATTCTTGCCAATGAATACAAGTTGCCCGTATTCGAAATCATGGCCCGTGCTGGAGAATTCGGATTCAAAGCCGGCACGCTGCAAAGCATGAGCGGCTTCGTAACCATGATCCGGTATTTCCAAAGCATCCTCACCAACAAAAACGCCTATGATGTGTCGGTGCAGGTAGGAAAGCACACCGAACTGGTGAAAGAATTATTCAATGATAAGTCTGCCGAAGGGCTTGATCGATACAACAACGTGCAGGAATTGCTGAACTCCATAAAAGAGTGGACGGAGAGTCCATCAAATGATGATGGAGAGTTGGGCGACAAATCGCTTGGGGCCTACTTGCAACAGGTTACCCTGCATACCGATGCAGACGACGACAAAGAAAACACCGATGTGGTTCGATTGATGACGATACATGCTGCTAAGGGATTAGAATTTGCAGGTGTATTTGTGGGGGGCATTGAAGAGACCTTGTTCCCCAGTGCCATGAGCATTAATACCAGAGAGGAGCTGGAAGAGGAGCGGCGTTTGTTTTATGTGGCAGTTACCCGGGCCAAACAAAGACTGTGGCTCAGTTATGCCAATACGAGATACCGATATGGACAGCTGGTACAGAACGATCCCAGCCGATTTTTAGATGAGATTCCCGAAAAATATTTAGACAAATCCTATGCAGGATCAGCCAATCGAAATAACGGCAGTTGGAATGGGAATTCGGCAGGACGTTCAAGGGGGTCGGCCTGGGGCGACTACAACGATATTCCGGCGCCAGTTCGCAGCAATAAAATCACCCCCGGCTCTTCCCGACCAGCCACCCCAGAATATTTACCGCCCGCTCCTCCCAAGGTTGTTGAACATGTGCCCTCAATCGACTTCGCTCCGAGCGACACTTCGGGATTACAGGTTGGGCAACAGGTTGAGCATCAAAAATTTGGATTTGGAATAGTTACCCGCATGGAAGGGTCGGCACATAATCCCGTGGCAACGATTGTTTTCACCAATAATGGCGAAAAGAAGATCATGCTGAATTATGCCAAGCTGCGTATTGTGCCCGATTAAGCAGGGTGCTGTGGGGTTTTAATTTACGAAATCCGAAAAAAGCAGTGCCGGAAACCCCTTCGGAGGCAGAACTGAACCCTTTGCGCTGCCGAAATGTTATCTTTGTATTACACAACGCTACCTTCTATGATTACTACCGGAAATCCTGTTATCAGCATTTATACTGAAATGACGCCAAACCCAGAAACCATGAAGTTTGTGGCAAACAAGCTTTTGTATCCGGGTAAAAGCATTGATTTTGCAGAAGAGAGTCTGGCCACGCCCTCTCCGCTAGCTAAAGAATTGTTTGGCTTCCCCTTTGTAAAAGGCGTATTTATTGCGAGCAATTTTGTAACGCTTACCAAAACGGCAGAAACCGAAGACTGGCAAGATGTTATTCCTGCAATCAAACAATTTCTGAAAGATTATCTAGAAAATGGGGGCGTAGTGGTAAACGAAGAGGAGTTGGCACAGATGCAGCCCTCTGGCAACACGGTGCATGCAGACGACGACGATATTGTAAAGCGCGTGAAAGAATTGCTAGAAAATTATGTGAAGCCTGCCGTTGAAATGGATGGTGGTGCCATTCAATTTAAAAGCTACGAAGATGGGGTAGTAAACCTGATGCTGCAGGGTAGCTGTAGCGGTTGTCCCTCCTCCATGATAACCCTAAAAGCGGGTATTGAAGGAATGATGAAGCGCATGATTCCGGAAGTTAAAGAAGTAGTAGCAGAAGCCGAGTAATTGCTCACCATCTCACACCCGATCGATTTACTTTATAACAGTCTGGTTTGTACAACCTGATTGAATTAGTATCTTCACATCCTTGCCATTACAGCAATTATATCAAGAATTTTATACCGGTCTGCAACAAACAGGGCCCATTGAAATGGTGGCTGTAATCAGTGGCATTATCAGTGTTTGGTTTAGTAGAAAAGAAAGTATTTGGGTATATCCTACCGGATTAATCAATACAATCCTGTTTATTTATATCAGCGTAAAAGGACACTTACTTGGAGAAGCCAGTGTAAACCTTTACTATACGATTATGAGTTTGTATGGATGGTGGTTATGGACCCGGAAAGACCAATTATCGGGAGACCGGATATTGCACATCACAACCAATGATTCAAAAGACTGGCAATTTCAGATACTGTTTTTTGGAATTGCTTATGGAATACTCGTCGGGGCATTAACCTGGGCAAAAGCCTCTTTTGCCCCCGAAGCCATCCCCTGGGCCGATGCATTTGCTTCTGCAACAGCTTATACTGGCATGTGGGGTATGGCAAAAAAGAAGGTGGCCAGCTGGTATTGGTGGATTGCTACCAACCTTGCATCCATTCCACTTTACTTCGTTAAAGGGTATATGTTTACTAGTGTTCAGTTTATAATATTGCTGTTATTGGCAGTGGCAGGGCTTATAAGTTGGCAGAAAAAAGCGAGGATGCGAATGCAACATTCAGATCAAAACCCCGTTTTGTAATAGCACTGTTCAGCAGCCTATCCGTATGGTAAAAAAAATTGTAATTATTGGGCCCGAATCTACCGGCAAAAGCACATTGTGTGAACAGCTGGCACAACATTTTCATACCCGCTGGTGCCCAGAATTTGCCAGAGAATATCTGCTTAGTAATGGAACCCCCTATACGTTTGAGCAACTGCTGGAAATTGCTAAAGGCCAGCTTGCACTGGAAGATGAATATACCCGACAGATAGAAAATAGCTGGAGCTGGTCGGAAAAAGAGCGCTGTTGGATCAATGCTTCCTCCCTGATAACCACCCTGCA
Organism: Bacteroidota bacterium; assembly: GCA_026391195.1. Taxonomy (GTDB): domain Bacteria; phylum Bacteroidota; class Bacteroidia; order Chitinophagales; family Chitinophagaceae; genus Sediminibacterium. Next base: position 20,073 of record JAPLEI010000039.1, read on the forward strand.
TCCGCCACTACTTTTTATTGACACCGATATGTATGTGATGAAAGTGTGGTGTGAATATGTATTTGGAAAATGTCACCCTTTCATTTTAGATGAGATTGCTAAAAGAGAATATCAAGGATATCTTTTATGTTCCCCAGATTTGCCTTGGGTGAAAGATGAACTCAGAGAATATCCCGATGACAAAAACCGCGTTGAGCTTTTTCATATTTATAAAGACCTGTTACTGCATCAATCAACTCCCTGGCACATTGTGAGTGGCAGCCATGAGGAACGACTCCAACAGGCGATTGTTTCGGTGAAATCTATTATTTCTAGCCACGGTATTCAATAAAATTTATTTTCGGATGAGGGTACGAATATCTTCGTCATCTTCTATATTATTCATTTCCCGTAAAATTTGAGGGTAGCGCCACCCAACGCGGGCGCTCTGGGGTTTAACCGTAAATCTTTTCGGGTTAGGAAGACAAGCTATAATCATAGCAGCTTCTGTGCGAGATAAACGGGATGCCGGCTTACCAAAATAATGTTGCGCAGCTGCCTCAATACCAAAGATACCGGGACCCATTTCAATCACATTCAGGTATACTTCTAGTATTCGTTTTTTACCCCAACACCATTCAATCATTTTAGTAAAATAAATTTCGGGCAGTTTGCGCAGGTACCTTAATATACCTACACCATTGAATAAAAATACATTTTTCGCAACCTGCTGAGTAATGGTACTGGCGCCTCCGCCCAAGGGAATCTTTGATTTTTTACCTTTTTTCCTGGGGCGTAAACTATGTTCAATAGCATCCCAATCAAACCCACCGTGATCGGTAAACGATTGGTCTTCGCTGGCAATCGCCGCTAATTTTACAGAGGGGGCTATTTCATCCCAGCTTACATAATCTCGCTTGAGCCCATAGCCCCAGGCATTGGTTATTTGCATTAAGGTTATGGGGGGCATCAGAAAACGACCAAGAATAATATATAAAAACGAAGAAACAAAAGCATACAAAAGAATCTTCTTAGTGATTCTATAGAGGGTACGCAAACCTTTTGCTATTTGTAAAGCCATGCTGATTATTGTAAAGAGGGTTTTGATTTTTCTGTAGCAGTCCGCCCGCTGCTATCTACCCCTAATTGAAGTGTTTTAAATTGATATCGTTTGCCCACTTCCCAATACATATTGTTAGAGCGTGCCAAAACAGTACCCAACAGAAAAACAGCCGAAGCAACTCCCAATCTGGGTAAATTATCAGATGCAAAAACAGGCTCTTGATGAATAGCAGAATTAAACACGTTTAAAAAAATAAAAGCCATAGACCCTAACTGAAAAAGCTTGCCATTGGTAATTATATTATTTGAAAAATTCTTTTTGGGCACCGCGCCGATTTCATTTACATGAAATTTCATTATCCCCAATTGGGATGTGTCGAAACTATAAAACCCCCAATTATTAAATACCCGATTAATCTGTACCTGATTAAGCCATACAGAATCGTTCTGTACTTTTCTTACAAATCCTTCAATCCACTGGCGATTTGAGAAACGGAAGATGATATAGCTGCCGGAGGACCAGCTTTGCAGGGTTCTTTCTTTTTTTTTCAACACCAACAAATCCGTCTGAGCAGGCAACTCAACCATAACAAAACAACCCAGCAAGAACAAAAACATTCTCATACGGCATTCAGAATTTAATGTGATAGGTTACCCAAATAAAGAACTCCAACGATAAGGGAGATTCCAAAGCCAATCAAAATAATGCCGGATATTTTATTAATGATTCTTAAAACCTTGGGGGTAAGTTGATTTCGAAGTTTCGCAGCCATAGATACTTTCATAAAATCTGTTAACAAAACAAACAGCAGGCAGGTGGCGAAAACAATAAACTGATATTGTGCAGGATTGGGTGTTGATTCGGCGTCGGCATGAATGGCGGCCGTCCACGCAAACCAGAAAAGAAATACGGCGGGATTAAGAATGTTGATCAGAAATCCCGAAAAAAACATTCCGATATAATGATGCGTCTTATACTCCCTATCTATTAAACTGTTTTCGTTAGAAAGGGCAATTTTTTTGAAAAACAGCGTGTACAATCCCAACACAATTAAAAATATACTGCCCGCAACCGCAATGGCAGTTTTGTGTGCCATGAGTGAATGAAATAACTGCGTAAAAAAGTGCGAAACCAGTAAAAGAAGTATATCACTTACAGAAATGCCTGCTACCAGAATATAGCCGGCCAGTTTTCCGTGACTGATACTATGCTTTATAATAGCAAAGATTACCGGGCCCACCGAAATGGCCAGCAAAAATCCTAATAATAACCCTTTCAACACCGGAGCCAGCATATCGGTACTGTTTACAATTAATAATCAACGCGTGAGAAGCGCGCCCGACTAATTAGCCAGAAATGCCTGCCACTTTTCTAGCATAGTGCCCTTTAATACCCGAGGAAACTTATGTTGTCCGCCTACCTTTCCCTGGGACTGCATAAAATCGAGAAACCTTTTTTCCGAAAGCACGTCTAGCCTTACTTCTTTCAAAGCAGTTTTTCTTTCCACTGCATAATCATCATTCAATTCTTTCAATGTATCATCAATCAGCATCCCCAGCTCGTCTGGGTCTACTGGATCATTGGTTGCTACATACCAGTGGTGTGCGAAAAAAGATCCGCTGGGTTCTCCGGCTACGGTAAATTCAGGAATACTGATGTTGAGTTTTTCTGCAGCAACCTGAATAGCACGGTTCATATTATCCACGCTTAGATGCTCCCCAACCAAACTTAAAAAATGTTTCGTGCGACCAGTTATAATGATTTCACAATTTTCTTTGTCAACAAATCGAATGGTATCCCCAATCAAATACCGCCAGGCGCCTGCAGAAGTGCTGATAAGCAGTGCATAATCTTTCCCCTCTTCCACTTCATGTATCATTAGGGCCTCTGGATTGTTAACCAAGTCGCCGTTTGTTGTAAAATTTTGTTCATTGAAAGGCACAAACTCCAAAAAAAGGTGTTCACTCGTAACAAGTCGCATGCCCTTGGCATATTGCCTATCCTGATAAGCAATAAAGCCTTCGCTTGCTAGATAGGTTTCAATATAGGTGATGGGTTTGCCGAGTAGTTTTTCAAATCCTTTTTTGTAGGGTTCAAAATGAACGCCCCCGTGCACAAAAACGGCCAGGTTGGGCCAGATTTCATGAATATTTTTCAGCTGATAGCGGGTAATTACCATTTCCATGCACATCTGAATCCAGGCAGGTACCCCTATTAAAAAACCGATATCCCATTGGGGGGCTTTTTCAACTATTTCTTCCAGCTTTTTATTCCAGTCTTTTTCGCGCGCAATTTTTTTGCCTGGTTTGTAAAAGGGCTGGAACCAAAAAGGAGATCTCTTCACAGTAATACCGCTCAAATCACCTGCAAAATAACCAGCGCCTTTTTGTAAATCGGTACTGCCGCCTAATGCCAGCCAGCCCTTTCCAACGGTTGCTAGCGGAATATTTTCATACGTTCGCAGGCTTAACAGCTGCTTAATCATGGCAATTTTATTTCCGCGCAACAAATCAGTTGTAATGGGCAAATATTTGCTAGCCGCCTCACTGGTTCCGCTGCTCAGCGCATAATACCGAATTTTTCCAGGCCAACATACATTGGGGGTACCCGCCATGGTTTTATACCACCAGGCTTTATAAATACTATCATAATTAGATAGGGGCACCTGTTCCTGAAACTTTTTTCCTACATGCTTACTGAGTAAAATTTCATCGAAGCGGTATTGTTGTCCAAACTCGGTAAATCTCGCCTTTCTGAGTAATTTTTTTAATACCCGAAGTTGTTGACTGCGGGGATTATTTTGGGGAAGACGCAGTGCTTTTAGAATTGAATTAGGAAGCTGCAAACTGAAAAGGGGCATCGGCAAGCACTTTGCACGAAGTTACTGAATAGATTTCACATATCCGATGAGGCCTAGGCTATTCAGCCTGCAAGGAAAGGGCATTTTCTGGGCCTACCAACCCATCACTTTTCACATACCAGTAATAACAAGGCTGGTCGTCTGGATTTTGCGCACGCCAATTTACCACCTCATCCAAACTCAATTGATCAATACAAAAAACCACGACAGATGGCTGAGGTTGATGCTTGGTATCTTTACTGTTTGAGATCCAAGTAGCCCAGCTGACTTCTTCAACACGCAACTGCAAATGATAGCTTTCCAACAGCGGCTGAATCAATTGCTTACTTTCTCCGCCATTGCTTACCAACGTAAAGCGAAAAGAATCTGGCAGAAAAGATTTTTGGGGGAACATCGCATGGCGCAAAGCACTCCAGGCCCAATGAAGCTGTTGGCGAATGAATATAGCAGCCTGTAATATATTTTTTACGGGGAAAGGATAGTACTTATTACAGTATACCATCATCGCTCGATAGAAATGATTAAAATAGTGCCTTCCCCTCTCGCGAGAGCTGGCGCCTTTAAAATGTATCACCGTTGTACCGCCTTCGTACCAACAGCTATATCCAGCAACGCCCATTCTTCTACAGAAGTCTACATCTTCTCCGTATAAGAAAAAAGCCTCGTCAAAACCCTCAACTTCATCCAACGCCTTCCGGAGAACCAATAAATACGCGCCTGTTAATACTTCTACCGCACATGAATCTTTCGAATCAACATTGCCCATGGCATATTGATTAAATATAGCTGACCGAGGAAATAGGGTAGACAAACCTGTCAATTTACATCCGGCAGAAAACAGAGAAGGAAGGCTACGCTTACTTTCCGGTAAAAAATATCCAAATCCATTCACCAACCTACACCCTACAGCCCCCACTTTATTGTTTTTTATCAATTGGCCAAGGCAGGAATCGATTGATTGGGCTGTAATTAGGGTGTCGGGATTCAGGAATAAAATATATTGTCCGGAAGACTGCCTCCAACCAAGATTACAGGCTGCGGCAAAGCCAATATTTTCGCCGGGAGCAATCCATCGAACCTGTGTAAAGCGATTTATGAGCGAAATAGTATCATTAGGTTGGGAATCGTTATCTACCACAATAATTTCTGCCTCCTTGCCTGCCAGCGCCACTTCTAGAGAATATAGGCATTGCGCTAAATACAACGGAACCCGATAATGAACGATGATTACAGATAACAACATACGGCCCTAACATGGTTAGCAAAAGTTGAAAGTAGTACAATCCCACAAAAAACCTGTTAAAGCAGGGTAAGAACCTGCATTTTATTTCCTGAAGGCAGTTGCCTGCCTTACTTTTGCACTATGTTTAAACAAACCTTACTTGCTGCCGCGGAAGCCGGCGCATCCGAAATGGTTCGCTTTTTTAATGGACAGTTTGTTATCAGCAATAAAGAAGGTATTAATAACCTAGTAACTGAAGCAGACCATGCCGCTGAAAAAGCCATTTTTGATGTAATCCGCAAAGATTTTCCCGATCATTTTTTATTGAGTGAGGAAGCTGGAGAGATTATTCAGGATTCTACCTATAAGTGGATTATTGATCCGATTGACGGAACCGTAAATTTTGCAAACGGCATTCCACTTTGTTGTGTAAGTATCGGGTTAGAGCAGGAAGGGAAAATGATCATGGGCGCTGTATATAATCCTTTTATGAAAGAATTTTTTTTCGCGCAAAAAGGATGGGGTGCTTCCTTAAATGACCATAAAATCAGCGTAAGCGGTAAAGAAAAAGTAGGATCGAGCTGCCTGGTAACTGGTTTTCCTTACACCTATCTAGATGCCCCCAATGGTCCGCTGCAAATATTTGAAAAGCTGATCAGAAAAGGAATTCCGGTTCGCAGATTGGGAAGTGCGGCGATTGATCTTTGCTGGGTGGCTGCGGGAAGGTTTGATGGGTTTTACGAACATAAACTGCAGGCCTGGGACAGTGCTGCGGGTTTTTTAATGGTAGAAGAAGCCGGGGGAACGGTTACTGACTTTGCCGGAAACCCCTACTCTCCCTATCAGCCACATTTATTGGCCACCAATGGAAAAATTCACAACGAACTTTTACACATCATTAATGGAGGAGAAGTGGCCCTTTAATTTCAACTAACAAAATAGTACGCATGAACCATAGAACAGAAGTGAGCAGCCTGGGTGAATTTGGCCTCATCGAACATCTTACCAAAAACATAGAAATACATAATGCTTCAACCATTCTGGGGGTAGGAGATGATGCTGCAGTGATTGATCATTTTGGCAAGCAAACGCTTATTAGCACCGACTTACTGATTGAGGGCATTCACTTTGATTTAACCTATACGCCGCTAAAACACTTAGGATACAAAGCCGTAATGGTGAACCTGAGTGATATCTATGCGATGAATGGAACGCCCACACAAATTACTATAAGCCTAGGTATCAGCAATCGCTTTAGCGTAGAAGCGCTCACAGAATTGTATGAGGGCATCTATATTGCCTGTAACAAACATGGGGTTGATTTGGTAGGGGGTGATACTTCCTCTTCTGGTAAAGGTTTAATTATTTCAGTTACCGCAATTGGTGAAGTTGCTCCCGACAAGTTTGTAAAAAGAAACACGGCGGAAGCGGGTAATCTGATTTGTGTTAGTGGCGATTGTGGGGGTGCGTTTCTGGGACTAACCCTGATGGAAAGGGAAAAGAAAATTTTTCTAGAAAACAACGCCATTCAGCCTAACCTCGAAAACGAATCTTATATTGTAGGCCGATTATTAAAACCGGAGGCCCGCAAAGAAGTTATAGACTTTTTGCAGGAAGCGGGCATTACACCAACAGCTATGATGGATGTGAGTGACGGTATTAGCAGTGAAGTATTACATCTCTGTAATCAAAGTGGCGTCGGGTGCCGAGTTTATGAAGACAAAATACCTATATCTGAAGACAGTCGCAAAGCTGCCTATAAATTTGGACTAGACCCAACCATCTGTGCGCTGAATGGCGGTGAGGATTATGAGTTGATTTTTACCATTCGGCAGGAGGATCATGATAAAATTGTTTTGAACGAAGAGATCAGTGTAATCGGCTATATGACTACACTAGAGGAAGGCTGTAAACTCATTAGCCGCGGAGGCAACGATTATCCATTAACGGCTCAGGGCTGGAACGCCTTTCAAACCAGATAGGCAATGGCAACAAGAGCGCTCATTGCTGTGGGACTGTGGCTGATATCATGGGGGGCTTCTGCTCAAAGGCTTGCCCCGCAATTACCCAAACAGCCGGCAACGCTGTTGCGCGAAGACCTACAACTGCTAAAAAAAATATTGGAAGCCAATCACCCTTCTTTGTATTGGTATACGCCCCAGCAAACCCTCGATAGTTTTTTTAGCGTAGTAATGGATCAGGTAAAAGACTCGATGAATGAAGTATCTTTCAGAAATACAGTAGCTGCTTATGTGAGCAAAATACAATGCGGACATACCACCGTTCGCAATTCAAAATCGTTTACAAAAAAATACGCCCGCCTTTCTCAAATTCGATTTCCGCTGAATGTAAAAGTTTGGGACGATAGTATGGTAGTGCTGAGTAGCCTCCGACCCAAAGACTCGGTATTTGTTAGGGGTACCAAAATTCTACAGATTAATCAAATGAGTGGTCGACAATATATTGACACTTTCTCTCGATTCATTAGTGGTGATGGTCTGGGAACTCGCTATGCCACTCAACAAATCAGCGGGAACTTTGGCGCCTTTTATAAAAACGTGCTGGGCTTAGATAGTTTATATGCCATCTCATTTTTGAACCGGAACGGTAAACGAGT
>JAPLEI010000039.1:27829-39414 GCA_026391195.1 Bacteroidota bacterium
TACGCTGATTGCCAATGTGAGTCCTTCAACACTTGCCTCCATAACAAAAGACTCTATCAATAAGAATACCGGCATCAAACTTCCATCCAAAAAAGAAATCAGAAAAATTCAAAAAGCCGAAAAAAGAATGTTGCAGATTGATACCCTTACACGAACGGCATTTATGCGGCTGGGAAGTTTTTCAGGTTCGGGTACTGGCAGATTTATCAGAAGCAGCTTTCGAAAAATAAAAAAAGCAGGTGCTGAAAATTTGGTGATTGATTTGCGCACCAATGGCGGAGGCAAGGTGAGCAATAGCACATTGCTCACCCGATACATTAGTGATCATCGCTTTAAAGTGGCGGATAGTGTTGTGAGAAATAGCAGCGGACTATCCAATGGAAGATATATTAATAGTGCATGGATCTATTCCTTGGGGCTTTTATTCAGCGGAAAGAAACTGGATGATGGGAAATACCATTTTACCCGGTTTGAAACAAAACAATGGGAGCCCATTAAAAGCAATCATTTTAACGGGAAGGTATATTTGGTGCAGGGCGGATATAGTTTTTCTGCAACCACGCTCTTTTTGGGTGAAATGAAAGGTCAACAAAACGTTAAATTGGTGGGTGAAGAAACGGGAGGAGGATACTATGGCAACTCGGCAATGCTGATAACATATTGTACTTTACCCAACTCCAAATTGCGGGTTTCGCTTCCGCTTTATCGGCTGGTAATCAATAAGAATCGCCCAAAAGGCGGAGGCGTGCTTCCCGATATTTATGTGCCTCCTTCTTCTGCAGCTATTGAGCGCGGGGTAGATTTGAAAATGGAAAAAATCAAGTCACTCATACAGCGATAGCTTTTTCTTTCCGCCCTTTCCCTTTAAATTTGCGCCTCCAATATCCTGTTGCCCCTTCTGGGGGGCATATTGGGTGAATCCTATATCTATGAAAAACGGCCTGTTCATATGCAGCTGGTTTCTGTGTGTATTTTTTTTACCGAAGGGAGCTCATGCCGAAGCGGTACCCTCGGATACAATCATCGAAAGGCCAACATTCTTTTCTCCCATTTATACTACTGTTACAAAAAAGAAGCCGACAACCTTCAAACCAACTGGTGATTTTGACCAGCGATTTGAATACATAGGATCAAAACCCGTCAGCATTTGGGGATACCGGATAGGAGTGCTGGTGAATGACCGGTTTAAAGTGGGAGTGGGGGGATATTTTTATAATCAACGAGAGATGTTGGGGAATACAGATAAGGATGGAAGGGCTGAGTTGGCGACCGCAACACATGCATCTTTTGGCACCCTATATTATGAGCCCTATTTGTTTAGAAAGAAGCGATGGGAAATGAGTGTTGTGTTCGAGGCCGGCTATGGAGTGATTTATACCGATACGCTGGGCCTGCAACAAGATTGGTCTCTGCGTTCAAACTCAATTAAGTCTATTTTTCCGGTAGGTGCAGGACTGTCGGCCAATCTGATTATACCAGACATTCGCGGACTTCATTTTCTTACTTATCTGGGGTTGAATGGAATGGTGGGAATAAGAAAAACGCCGGGAAGTGCGGGTGGGGGATTGTATTGGAGTATTAGTTCTGCGATTTTTATCGACCGTATTTTTACGGATATAAAATACGGGGTAAGAAAAAAATAACCTGGCATGGTTTTTATAACTTTTGGAAAGTTCTGAACTTTCCAAAAGTTCAGAACTTTCCAAAAGCTAATATTATTTTTTTTTAGCAAGCAACTAATTGGCGCGCAAGTGGCCCAATATCCCCCATTCCTCATCCATCATCACCCCATTCATCGCCCCTCCCACCTCAATCCTTCCTGTTACCCCCGTTACCTTCATAAGTGAAGCTGGATACAAAGAAGCCATACGTAACGCATCTTCTGCTGCTATCCCCACTTGCTGAATTAGATTCCGCATTCCCTCTGCCATATTTATCATAGACCCGCTAAGTATTCCCGACGACTCGTATTTGTCCCCCGCCCGCTGGTGTTGATAGGGCCCCGTATCCGTTTCAGTAACCGCATCGGTAATCATAAACAATCGCTTGCCCATTATTTTTTGAGCAATGCGAATCGCTGCAAAGTCAACATGGTGTCCATCGGGAATGATGCTTGCCATCACTGCTGAATGATCTAATACAGCGCCTACCAGGCCCGGCGATCTGTGTTGAAGTGGGCTCATTGCATTATACAAATGGGTGGCAACCGGAATACCCCGCTTAAATGCCGCAACAGCTTCGTGATATGTTGCGTTGCTATGCCCAGCAGACACCACAATGCCCGCAGATTGTATCATTTCCACCACCCCTTCATCGCAACATTCGGGTGCCAAGGTTATCATTGATATTACCCCCTTGCCCGCCTCTAATAATTCCGCTGCTTTTTCCCGGGTTCCCCTCACGATAAATGCTTCTAGGTGTGCCCCTTTTTTAGAGGGGTGAATCCAGGGCCCTTCTACATGCAAACCCAAACAACCTTCGCCCTCTTCTTTCCAATAAGCACGAACCGCTTCTATGCAACTCTTAAAAACTTCCAGCGAATTAGTGGCAACTGTTGGCTGAAAATGCGTGGCACCACCAGCCTCACAAGTCCTGCGAATCGCATGTATAGTTGCAGCATCCGGATACACCGACAGCAATCGGCCCTCCGCTCCATATAATTGCAGGTCAATAAATGCAGGCGCCAACACAGGTATCCAATTTGCGCCGAACTGAGCAGCTGCCGGCTTTATATTGCACACCAGATTCCCCTGCAACTCCACTTCTACCATACGCAGCCACTCTTGGCCGGTAAATAGATTTTGTACAAATAAAGACTGGCTGTTGTTATTCATCTACATCGTTTGACTGTAAAATCGTGAAACTATCTGCGTCTTTCCAGAAGGGGAAGCGGTCTCTCGCCTCTTCGAGTTCCTGCTTGCTGATCGCAACCGTTTCAAACGCTTCCGCATTAGAAAGCTGTAATAATACCTGTCCGAGCGGATCAACCACCATACTGTCGCCACTATGTGCAATCCCGTTTCCATCTTCTCCCACGCGGTTTACCCCAATCACATAACATTGATTTTCTATTGCGCGCGCTATCAGCAATGATTTCCAGGCATGGCTCCTTCTCTCGGGCCAGTTGGCCACATAAACCAACACATCGTATTCGGGAGTTTCGGATGATTGCTGCCTAGCCCACACTGGAAACCGAAGATCATAGCAAACCTGCCAATGAATTTTAAATCCATTCGCCTGCGTTATAAGCCGCTGATCGCCCGCAGTAAAATGCTGATTTTCGCCGGCATAGGCAAACCGGTGTCGCTTATCGTATTGTGCATATCTGCCATCCGGCTGCATCCATATCAGTCGGTTATAATGCTTTCCCGATTCGGTTATAATCAAGCTGCCGGCTAATATTATCCGATATTGATGGGCCATTTGTTTCATCCAACCAACCGTCGGCCCGTCCATTGTTTCCCCTAATACCTCGGGGCGCAAACTAAACCCGGTATTAAACATCTCCGGCAAAATCACCAGTTCTTTTGCCCCAACGATTCCGGCAATCATTGATTCCAGCTTGAGCAAATTTGCTTCTTTATTTTCCCAAATCAAATCAGCCTGAAGAAGTGTAAAATGTAATCGGGACATATGTGCCATTTTGTTAGATAATATTACTGCTATTTTTCAGCATCGCCGGTAACTATTTCGCGCTGTTCGCTAATTGGGTTACGGCCCTACTAACCAAGTCTGGCTCAAATCCCTTTCTCATCAAGGAAGCCCGAACCTTTGTTATCCGCTTATCTTTATCCTCCCTGGTATACTGTTTCCAGGTTTTTTCAGTTAGCCGGTGCAGCACTTGCAAGTATTCGGTAGTATTAATCTCCTGCAACCCCATGCGAATATGAGCCTCTGCTATTCCCTTTTGCCGCAAGGCTGCCACAATCTTGCGCTTTCCCCACTTTTTCTGCCGAAAATATCCTCCAGCAAACAACCGCGCAAACCGCTCTTCGTGGATGTAGCCTTCCGCTAGCAGGGTTTGTACAAATCCTCCAATGAGCCCTCGTGGCACCCCTAACACCTGTAATTTTTGCTGAACTTCTCTGCAACAACGCTCCCGATAAGCACAAAATCGCTTCAGCTTAGCCAGTATCTTTTCTTCTTCGCCTATAAGCAACATATGCCAATATTAACAGGCAAGATACTCATCCCCCGGCAACTACAAAAAGCAGGTGGACAAACATTTAATCCACACCCGCTTCCCTTCTTTTCACAATTACTCTGTTTGCGTAGAATTGGGTATAAAACTCCGGTAAAATGTTAACAATTTGCAGTAGGTTTGTTCCCAATCTAAATCAGTAAGAATGAAATTCATCGTCTCCTCTTCCAGCCTGCTGAAACACCTTCAACAAATCAGCGGCGTTATCAATACCAATACCGTATTGCCAATATTAGAAGACTTTCTTTTCGAAATTCAAGACAAAAAACTTACCGTGGTGGCTACCGACCTCGAAACCGTTATGCGGGTGCAGATGGATGTAGAAAGCAAAACCAACGGAAAGGTTTGTATCCCTGCCAAAATATTAGTCGACTCATTAAAAAATATCGCCGACCAACCACTCACTTTCAATATCGATAAAAACTTTTCCGTTGAAATTACCAGCGATAACGGTAAGTATAAAGTGATGGGAGAAAACCCCGACAATTTTCCCAAAGAGCCTACGGCAGATGATACTACCAGTTTTACCATGACGAGCAACGCCCTCCTCACCGCAATCAACAAAACACTGTTTGCTGTTAGCAGCGACGACCTGCGGCCTGCCATGACGGGCGTGTTCTTTGAACTTACCCCTAAAAGCATTCAGTTTGTAGCCACCGACGCTCACCGGCTGGTTCGCTACAAAAGAACCGATACAGGCGCTACCAAAAACGACTCCTTTATCGTTCCCAAAAAGCCGCTGAACTTGCTGAAAAATGCACTGCCTGCCAACGATGAGCCCCTGAACATCAGCTATAATAGCAACCACCTGTTTGTTAGTCATGGTGAAACCCAAATGATTTGCCGACTCATAGACGCCCGCTTCCCCGACTATAAAGTGGTTATCCCTGCGGATAACCCGTATCACCTGTCTGTAAACAAAATAGATTTTCAAAATGCTTTACGCCGGATAAATGTGTTCAGTAATAAAAGCACCAACCAGGTAGCCCTTAGCATCACCGGCAGTGAACTGCAAATGGCCGCGCAGGATGTTGATTTTAGCTTCGAAGGAAACGAACACATGAGTTGCCAATACAACGGAGAAGACATGCAAATCGCCTTCAACGCCAAGTTTATGATTGAAATGTTGAATGCTGCCGATACAGACGAAGTTCGGCTCGAACTTTCTACCCCCTCCAAAGCCGGACTTATCAAACCCTCCGAACAAGCTGAGGGAGAAGATTTGCTGATGCTCGTTATGCCCCTTATGTTGAATAGCTAATATAATATACTTTTTATGGTTAAATCGGGACGTTGGCTCCCGATTTTTTTTGCCCTCCAGTTCGCATTATTAGATATCTTTTCCAATAATTCCCCCCGAAACGAATTATTCTATAGCCGACCCCTTCTGCATTTCCAATCAAAACAAGGATTTTCATTTAGCCTTAAAAGTTAAACAGACGAATACAGAATCTGCTTTGTTCGTACCTTGTGAATATATCTGCTGTTATGATTGATCAAATAATACACTACTTTTCAACCATCCCCAGCCTGCATCGCGCATTGATACTGGCTGGCGGGATTAGTATTTTTTGGCTGGTCGAATCGGCTATCCCCCTATTTAGCTTCTCTTATCATAAATGGAAACATGCCGGCGTAAACCTGTTCTTTACCTTCACCACCATACTGGTGAACTTTGCCCTGGCATTCCTGTTGGTAAAAGCAGGTGACTATGTAGTGCAACATCGTTTTGGGCTGCTCTACCTCACACAACTACCCAACTGGCTTTTTATGATAGCAGGGCTGCTGCTGCTAGATTTGGTAGGCGCTTGGTTTATTCATTACATTGAACATAAAGTAAAATGGATGTGGAAGTTTCATATGGTTCACCATGCCGATACACATGTTGATACCACCACCGCCAACCGCCACCACCCAGGTGAAAGCGTATTCCGTTTCGTATTTACGATGATAGGCGTGCTATTACTCGGTACACCCATTTGGCTAGTTATGATGTATCAGAGTCTGAGCGTAGTGCTCACCCAATTCAATCATGCCAATATTCGACTGCCCGAAAAACTAGATAAAGCCATTAGCTGGGTACTGGTTTCTCCGAACATGCATAAAGTGCACCATCATTACAAAAGACCCGAAACCGATACCAACTATGGAAATATTTTTTCTATTTGGGATCGACTATTTGGCACTTACCACTATACCCCCATGGATCAAATTAAATTCGGACTAGATGTACTAGACAACAACGCCGACGAGAATATGAGCTATCAACTGGGTATCCCCTTTAATAAAAATATCTCCACCGACCGCTGAGCCAATTTCTTCGCATGATAAGAATTGCCATGATACCCGCCCGTTACGCCGCCACGCGATTTCCGGCTAAACTGATGCAACCCCTCGGCAACAAAACCGTAATCCGACATACTTACGACAATACGATTTCAACCGGACTTTTTGATGATGTGTTTGTTGTTACAGACAGCGATATTATTTTCCAAGAAATCACATCCCATGGCGGAAAAGCCATCATGAGCCAACACACACACGAAAGCGGAAGCGACAGAATTGCAGAAGCGGTAGAAAATATGCCCGCAAACATTGTGGTAAATGTTCAGGGAGACGAGCCCTTTGTAAATCAACCAGCCCTACAACAATTGCTGGCCGCTTTTGAAGGAGCAGAAGGAGCGAACGTGCAGGTTGCCTCTCTTATGCAACTAATGACCAACACCGAACAAATCAATGATCCCAATTTTGTAAAAGTGGCGGTTGATAAAAATAGCTTCTCCCTGTTTTTTTCCAGAAGCGTAATTCCCTATCCCCGCGCCGTACTTCCCGAAACCTGTTACTACGAACATATTGGCGTATACGCTTTCCGAAAAGAAGCGCTGTTGAACTTTACCCGCTGGCCTATGAGCCCACTCGAAGCTGCCGAAAAAGTTGAATGCCTTCGCTATTTAGAAAACGGCGTTCCTATAAAAATGATTCTTACCCAATATATGGGCGTGGAAATAGATACCCCCGAAGATCTGCGTAAGGCAGAACAATTACTTCAATAACACACCAGCTTTCTGCCATTTTTATTACCTTTCTGCATAAAATAGTTGGTATGCAAAAAAGTATGCTTGTAAAATGGTCAATCGTGGTTTCGCTGGCCGGATTTATTTTTGGATTTGATACGGTTGTTATCTCCGGAGCCAACCAGCCCATTAAAGACCTTTGGCACACTTCTCCCATCTTTCACGGCTTCTTTATTATGTCGATGGCGCTTTGGGGTACCGTGGTAGGAGCCCTATTCGGAGGCATTCCCACACAGCGCTTTGGACGAAAAAAAATACTCCTTTGGGTGGGCATCCTTTTCGCCGTTTCCGCTTTTGGCACCGCGCTGGCAGGAAATCCTTACATTTTTTCTTTCTTCCGCTTTATCGGAGGCATCGGGATTGGCGTTTCCTCGGTGGTTGCCCCCATTTATATCTCTGAAATATCTACCCCCGCAACTCGAGGAAAATTGGTTGCGCTCTATCAATTCAATATCGTATTCGGAATTCTGGTTGCCTTCGTTAGCAACTATCTATTAGCCGGCTTTGGGGGCGAGAACGATTGGCGCTGGATGTTGGGCGTGCTTGCCGTGCCCTCACTTATATATACAATCCTAGTTGTTGGCGTTGCCGAAAGCCCTCGCTGGTTGCTCACCAAAGGTAGTAATCCCGAAAAAGCAAGAAAAATCCTTCTGCAAATAGGCGTAACCGATGTAGATGCTGAAATAACCTCCATACTAGAAAACAACCAACAGGAATTGCAAACATCCCATTCTGACTCACTCTTTAAACCACAACACAGCAAGATTATATGGTTGGCTTTTATGATTGCTTTTTTTAATCAACTCTCGGGCATCAACTTCATTCTTTACTATGCCCCCGAAATTTTAGAGAAGGCCGGACTCGCCGCTAAAGAATCCTTATTCAACTCTATCGCTATAGGCAGCACGAATCTTATTTTTACTTTTGTCGGCCTCTACTTAATCGATCGCCTCGGCCGCAAAACCCTGCTGATCATTGGTTCTATTGGATACATCATCAGCTTATCACTCGTTTCCTATGCATTTTATGCGCATACAGGCCCAGTATTTTTAATGACGTTCCTGTTGCTGTTCATTGCTTCGCATGCGATAGGTCAGGGTGCTGTAATCTGGGTGTTTATTTCCGAAATCTTTCCCACTAAAATTCGCAGCGCCGGACAATCCTTCGGGGCCAGCATCCACTGGGTATTTGCAGCTATTATTACGCTGATTACTCCTTTTTTTCTAGATAAGGATACGGGTATTTTTAAAGAAAACCCTTGGCCAATATTCGCTTTTTTTGGGGGGATGATGGTATTACAGCTTATTTGGGTGCTTACCCGCGTTCCCGAAACCAAGGGCATTTCGCTGGAAGAACTAGAAAAGAAATTGATGCAATAACCTTCGCGCCTCCTGCTAATGCAGGCATGGGGTTTCCTGTATCTTTGACATTTACTAAATCAACATCTTTATATGGCAACAGCTTTTAGAAATTTTAAAATGGTGGGCTATGTGATTTATGGCCGCGGAAGCCTGCATCAGTTGGATGCGATTCTGGCTCCCAACCGAAAAAATTCGGCGCCCATGATTTTTCTGGTGGACCATTTTTTCAAAGACCACACCCTCTGCAATCGAATTCCCCTAAGAGATCGCGACGAGCTGATTTTTGCAGATGTTACCTACGAACCCAAAACCACCCAGGTTGATTCATTGGCCCTGCAGCTGAAAGAAAAATATGGCACCATCAGCGGCATTATCGGAATAGGCGGAGGCTCTACCCTCGATCTCGCCAAAGCCGTATCGCTCATGATGAACAACCCCGGCAGCTCCGCCGATTATCAGGGATGGGATCTGGTAAAACAACCCGGTGTTTATAAAGTAGGCATCCCCACCCTTAGTGGTACCGGCGCAGAAGTAAGCCGCACCACCGTTTTAACAGGCCCTACCCGCAAGCTGGGCATGAACAGCGACTTCACCCCCTTCGACCAAATTGTGCTAGATCCCGAGCTTACCCAAAACGCTCCGGCCAACCAGCGGTTTTATACCGGCATGGACTGCTATATACATTGCATTGAAAGTCTTGAAGGCACTTTCCTGAACGAGTTTAGCAAGAGCTACGGAGAAAAAGCCCTAGACCTTTGCAGAAAAGTTTTTGTGGAAAGTAATGAATGGACAACCACCTCCGACGATCAACTCATGATGGCATCTTATGCCGGCGGTATGAGCATTGCTTACTCGCAAGTGGGTGTAGCGCATGCCGTAAGTTATGGACTCAGTTATTTACTAGGTACCAAACATGGTATTGGCAATTGCATTGTGATGAATCACCTGGAAGAATATTATCCTGCCGGCGTGAAAGAATTCAAATACATGGTTGAAAAAAACGGCATTTCAATTCCCACAGGAATCTGTGCCGGATTAAGTGAGGATGATTTTACAAAAATGATGGATGTTTCGCTTGGTATGAAACCGCTTTGGGAAAATGCACTCGGACCAAATTGGCAAGAAATCATGACACGCGAAAAGCTGCGCACGCTCTACGAAAAACTTTAGAAACAACTGATATATTTATTGACCTTAACCTTACTCCGATGAAAAAAATTGTTGTCTCACTGAGCCTCCTATTCTTTTGTGTTCAGTTAATGGCGCAAAGCTACTCTCCACAATTATTTAATAGCCTGCACTGGCGAATGATCGGGCCCTTCCGGGGAGGCAGAACCGTTGGCGCTGTTGGCGTTCCCAGTCAGCCCGGCGTATTTTATATTGGCGTAAACAATGGGGGGGTTTGGAAAACAACCGACTATGGACGCACCTGGAAACCCATTTTCGATAAGGAAAACACGGGTTCTGTGGGCGATGTAACCGTTTCCGCCTCCAATCCCAATCTGGTAATGGTAGCCTGCGGGGAAGGGATTCAGCGGCCCGACCTGTCGATCGGTAATGGCGTATATAAATCCACCGATGCCGGCAAAACCTGGAAAAATATGGGGCTCAGCAATGGTCAGCAAATTGGCAACATCATCATCGACCCCAATAACGAAAACAGAATTTTTGTAGCCGTACTCGGTCATCCGTATGGACCCAATACTGAGAGAGGCGTATATCGTTCGATGGATGGAGGCACAACCTGGGAGCGAGTGTTATATAAAGACGAAAATACAGGAGCCGTGCAGGTAAGCTTCGACCCGAATAATGCGAATATATTATACGCGGATCTCTGGGCTGGCCGTCAGGGTCCCTGGGAAAATGGCGCATGGAATGGTCCGGAAAGCGGACTCTTTAAATCTACCGATGGTGGCATTACTTGGAAAAAACTTACAAAGGGATTGCCCACCCCCGCACAAGACCTAGGGAGAATCGGGTTTTGTATTGCTCCCACAAATAGCAATCGACTATACGCAACCGTAGATGCCGGCGACTATGGGGGCATCTATCGCAGTGATGATGCAGGAGAAAGCTGGATAAATATCAACAAAGACCCGCGGCTATGGAGCAGAGGTAGCGACTTTGCCGAAATCAAAGCCGACCCTACCAATGCAGATATTGCTTACACAGCAAATGTGGTTACCTGGAAAACAACCGATGGTGGAAAAAATTGGTCTGCTTTCCGCGGCGCACCCGGAGGGGATGATTACCATCGCATCTGGATTCATCCTACCAATCCAAAAATCATGTTGCTTGCTGTAGATCAGGGAGCCATCATTACTGTTAATGGTGGAGAAACATTTTCTTCTTGGTACAATCAGCCCACGGCGCAGTTTTATCACGTAAACACCGACAACGACTTTCCTTACAATGTTTACGGAGGCCAGCAGGAAAGCGGATCCGCCTCAGTAGCTTCGCGCGGAAACGACGGACAAATCACTTCCCGTGAATTTCATCCGGTAGGTGTGGAAGAATATGGATATGTTGCCCCCGACCCCCTGAATCCAAATATAATTTATGGCGGAAAAATTACCCGCTTCGATAAGCGCACCGGTCAGGTACAAAATATCGCTCCCGAAGCCGTTCGTTCGGGCAAGTATCGCTTTCTCAGAACAGCCCCCGTGTTATTCTCTCCCATCGACCCCAAAACGCTTTATTTCGCAGGTAACGTACTTTTCAAAACAACTAACGAAGGAAATAGCTGGGAAGTAATTAGTCCAGACCTCACCCGGGAAACCTGGGATATCCCTGCAAGCGTAGGAATATACACAACAGAAGAGATGAAAAAAATGCCACGCCGAGGCGTTATTTATACCATTGCTCCTTCCTTTAAAAACATAAACACCCTTTGGGCGGGTACCGATGATGGGTATATACAACTTACCAACGACGGAGGAAAAACCTGGA
>JAPLEI010000078.1 GCA_026391195.1 Bacteroidota bacterium
TTTACCCAACGTGCCCTGCTAAAAGCTGCTTTGCTGGCAACCGTTTCCGATACTACCAGGCAAGACGTTCAACAAACGTTTCCCGCTTTGCAATTAGCTTCCATTGCTGTATTGCCCGGAGCTGCCCGGGAAATTTTTCGTCCCGCAAAATGGGAAGCCAAACGAGATACGAAAGACAAGTTTACAGACGGATGCGAATATTTTTTGATTTCCGGCAGCATCCATCCCCGAAAAAATTTACATACCCTGCTGAAAGCATTCTCCTTATTTAAAAAATGGCAACACAGCAATATGAAACTGGTAATTGCCGGAAGATGGGCCTGGCAAACGAATGAAGCCAAAGAAAAAATCAGTACGTATAAATACCGCAGCGATCTGGTAATTACCGGGTATATTCCGGAAGAAACCCTTGCAAAGCTTACAGCGGCTGCCTATGCTATGGTGTATCCTTCATTGCTGGAGGGATTTGGACTTCCCCTGCTGGAAGCCATGCAAAGCGGGGTGCCGGTAATAGCGAGTGATCAGCCGGCTTTGCGAGAAACCGGCGGAGCAGCAGCTTGTTACTTTGATCCGAATAATCCGGAGGCGTTGGCGGAACAAATGAAAAAAGTATACCGCGATGAAGCATGGAAAAACCAGCTCATCCAAAACGGTATTCAGCAGGCAGCCCGCTTCAGCTGGAACGCTACTGCAGAAGCCCTGGAAAAATGCCTATTAACGGCTGCCGGCACCAAAAGAAAAAGATAAAAGCCTAAGGAATAATCGCAAACCTTGTACTTTTGTTATCAACTTTATCCATCATGCCGCAATCAACCATACAAATAAATATTGACCTCGACGAGAACAAGGTTCCCCAGGCAATTAGCTGGAAAGCCTCTGATAGTTCTGCGGATATTGATAACGCGGCCAAATCGTTGATGGTATCCTTTTGGGATGGAGCTGATAAATCGGCTCTGCGCATCGATTTGTGGACGAAAGAAATGATGGTAGATGAGATGGCCGACTTTTTTTATCAAAATATGATGGGAATGGCAGACACCTATTTGCGCGCGACCCGTTTAGAAGACGAGGCCAATGAAATGAAGGAGTTTGCACGCCAGTTTTACAAAAAATTCAGAGAATCACAAATTGCCGAAAACAAATAAATTGAAACCTATGGGTTTGGAACAACAGGTAATGGAGCAAATGAAAGAAGCCATGAAAAGCAAAAACGAAGCCCTGCTTCGGGGTTTGCGTGCTATTAAGGCCGAAATTATAAAGGCGAAAACAGAACCCGGTGCCAATGGCGTAATTACGGAAGATGCCGAGCTAAAGATGCTGCAGAAAATGATGAAATCGAGAAAAGATTCCCTTGAAATCTATCAACAGCAAAATCGCTCCGATCTGGCGCAAAAAGAAATGGAAGAAATAGCCATCATAGAAAAGTTTCTTCCTGCTCAATTGTCTGAAGAAGCTTTAACAGAAGCACTTAAG
This sequence comes from Bacteroidota bacterium, assembly GCA_026391195.1. GTDB lineage: Bacteria > Bacteroidota > Bacteroidia > Chitinophagales > Chitinophagaceae > Sediminibacterium. Next base: position 1,474 of record JAPLEI010000078.1, read on the forward strand.
CAAATCATCGCTCAAACCGGCGCAACGGGTATGCCCGATCTGGGAAAAGTGATGGGGGTGGCTTCTAAACAGTTTGCAGGTCAGGCAGACGGCAAGCTAATCGCCGCTTTGGTAAAACAATTGTTAACTAACGGATAAGTTCATGTTGATAGACGGGCTATTGGCAATCGTGTTATTGTGGGCCCTGTTTAAGGGATACAGAAAAGGGCTGGTAGTTGGATTGTTTTCCTTCGCTGCCCTGTTTATTGGTTTAGCAGCAGCCGTAAAACTCTCCGCCTGGGTGGCCCGTGAATTAGAACACCGTACCAACTGGCATTCTCACTGGCTCCCCTTTTTGGCATTTTTAGGCGTTCTGGTGGCGGTTATTCTGTTGGTTAGAATGGGGGCGGCCCTGCTAGAAACCGCCATGGAAACCTTACTGGTAGGCTGGGTGAACAAAATAGGGGGCATAATTATGTATGTATTGCTATATGGAACCCTGTTTAGCGTAGTGCTCTTTTATTTCGAAAAAATTCAAATAGTGCCCCCCTCCGTAATTGCAGAATCGAAAAGCTATCCCTATATACACAAAGCTGGACCCATTGCCATGGAGTGGCTGGGGAAATTGGTGCCGTTCTTTAAGGGCATGTTCGAAGAATTATCCCGGTATTTTGAAAAAATTCCGATTTCGGGTTAGTAAAACGCACCCAAGCATTTCTTATACAGCAGCACTAGGGTTAAGGAATGAATATCTCTGTTGATAATACATTTTATTGTACTAAAAAGCAGTATTTTCGTTTCAACCACGCATAAAGCAGGGTGCATGGAAAACGAGAAATCATTTAGATCAGGTAAACATGACATACGAGATTAAAGAAAATAATAAGTTTACTTATGTAGAAGAAGGGGAGGGCGAGCCGCTGATGCTGTTACATGGCCTTTTTGGGGCATTAAGCAATTTCACCGATTTAATTGAGCATTTTCGGCATCGGTACAAAGTGATTATTCCTTTGCTGCCCCTGTTTGAGTTAGACATTTTTCACACCACCGTAGGCGGCTTGGCCAAGCATGTACACAAATTTATTGAGGCGCAGGGATATGAGGGGATTCACTTGCTGGGAAATTCATTGGGCGGACATGTAGCATTGGTGCATATTTTAAAGCATCCCGAAAAAATTGCTTCCCTTATATTAACTGGCAGTAGCGGACTATTTGAAAATGGAATGGGTGATTCGTATCCCAAGCGGGGCGATTATGAATATATCCGCAAAAAAACAGAAATCACCTTCTACGATCCTGCTATGGCTACCAAGGAATTGGTAGATGAAGTGTTTGAAATCACCAATAACCGGATTAAAGTAATTAAAATTATTTCCCTGGCGAAAAGTGCTATCCGAAACAATCTGGGAGAAGAACTCACGCAAATCCAGCAACCTACCCTGTTAATATGGGGCAACAACGATATCATTACCCCTCCATTTGTAGCGCAAGAGTTTAACAAATTGATTAAAAACAGCGAATTGCATTTTGTAGACCACTGTGGACATGCCCCTATGATGGAAGTGCCGGCTGCCTTTAATGAAATTTTAGAAAATTTTCTGCAGAAACTTACCAATAAAGCAACCACCCATTAACAAAAACGGATGGGTTTTGTATAGATAGTATGATAGTTAGTCAAATAATCCAGACTGGGTTTCCGGTTGTTCATTTGTCTGATACCGTTCCCGAGGTGTTGGATCTGATGGATAGCTACGAAGTGTTTCATCTTCCCGTTGTTGAAAAGGGAGTGTATATTGGATTAATAAGCAAATTGGTGTTGGAAGAAGCTTCGGATGAGCAGCTAATAAACTCCCTTTCTCCCTTCCTTTCCCCGGTTTATTGTAACGAGCAGGTATTTTTTTTCGATGCCCTGCAGCTGATGGTAGAACACTCGCTAAGCCTCTTGCCGGTAATTCAATCGGATACTTTTGCCGGCGTTATCACAGCGAAAGAACTTCTGCGGGTAGTAGCCGGATTTTTAAACACCCAAGATAAATGTGGGGTTATTGTTATTGAATCGGATCCTTTGCGATTTTCATTGGGTGAAGTAAATCGGTTGATTGAGTCCAACGACCTAAGCATACTCAACTTTAGTACCCGGCGCGAGTCGGGCTTGCTGATAGCAACCTTGCGTGTGAGTAAAATGGAAATTGCCACTGCCGTAGCCACCCTTCAACGGCACGGATATGTGGTGAGGTATTATTTTGGAAACGGGGAAGAAGATCATGAGGTGCAGGAAAACTATCAGCATCTGCTTTCTTACCTGAATATTTAACCGGGTAAGCGGAACCTGCGCCATGTTTATATCACAATCATTTACTGTTGAACTGTTCCCTGGGCGAAATTTATTCCGCGCTGTATTCAATGTAGGCATCCTCTGCTGCTTTGCTGCGGCAGCACCTGCTCAGGTTCAGCGCATTTCGGCTGAATTCAACCCATCTAAAATAGATACTGCTGCCCCTTTGGCCAACCTGCAAATTGCAGAAGTAATTATTACCGGCAATGCCAAAACCCGCCCCTTTATTATTTTGCGGGAAGTACCCTTTCGGAAAGGAGATTCCCTCTCCTTCGAAAACCTGCAGCAGCAGCTGAAATTGGCCAAAGAGCAACTGATGAATACTGCCCTGTTTGTGGATGTAGATGTTTTTATCAGCACACGCATACAAACTCCGCAGCAGCGACAGGCAGTAATTACCATTGCTGTAAAAGAAAGGTGGTACCTTTTTCCGGTTCCCTATTTTAAACTGGTAGACCGCAACTTTAATCAGTGGTGGGTAGAACAAAATCGCAGCCTCGATCGAGTGAACTATGGATTGAAATTTATTCAAAATAATTTTACCGGAAGAAACGACAACCTCGATATCTGGTTGATAACAGGCTACAACAAACAAATTAGTTTTCGATACCAACTCCCCTTTATTGATAAGAAACTGAAGAGCGGATTAAATATGGGCTTTGCCTATGCAACACAAAAAGAACTGAATTATAGTACCCAAGATAATAAACAGCAATTTTTTAAACAAGATTCTGTAATGCGCGAAACCGTTCGATTTGATATTACATATTCGTATCGTCCGGATGTAAAACAACGGCATTATTTTAGGCTTTCTTACAACAAAGAGCATGTTGCAGACACCATCATTAAATTAAACCCTCAATATTTCCCTGTTTCCGGTAGCCTTGTACATTGGTTCGATTTCAACTACCAGTTTAAATATTTCAACGTTGATTATATCGCGTACCCAACCCGCGGATGGATGCTAGAAGCGAATTTTTATACCCGCATGCTTCAAAATAAATTTGATTTATGGCAGGCTTCAGCCCGAATGGTTTATGCAATTCCACTGAAACCCGCGGTGCGATTTATTCATTTGGAAGGAGTTGCGGTTGCTAGAGCACCGGTAAACAATGCTTTTATTAATCAACGGCTTATTGGATATGGGTACACGCAAATGCGCGGCCTTGAATATAATGTGGTGGATGGATCGGCTGCCGGCATTTTAAAAACCACTTTTCATCAGCGGGCCCTGTCTGTTGTATTGCAAAACCCGGCAAGCAGTAAAACGCACGACAAGATACCAATTCGGGTATTTGTAAAAGCGTATGCAGATCTGGGGTATGGATATAACCGGTATGGACAAAGCTCTAACACCCTCAATAATACCCTGCTTAGAAGTTGGGGTATTGGAATTGATATTGTGTCGATCTATGATTTTGTATTTAAAATTGAATACAGCATGAATCAACTGGGCAGGGAAGGTGTATATTTACATAGCAGAAATGATTTTTGAGTAGATGCCGTTACCCCGCGAAACTTTCTACCGCTGAAAGTAGAAGTTCCGACACAAATATTCTTTTTCATGAAAGTTGCCATTTATAGCAGAGGACTGGATACAGAGCAGGGGGCGCACCTTGATATCTTGCTGGAAGCCCTCACCCGCTTCGATGTTTGCATTCTGATTTACCAACCGCTTTTGTTGCAGTTTAACCAGGTTACCGTTCGGTTTCCTGCACTGGTACCCTTTGTAACTTCTGCAGACCTGCCAGAAGAGCTGCATTGTCTTATCAGTTTGGGCGGCGATGGAACTTTACTTGATACGGTTACACTGGTGCGGAATAAAAAAATACCAGTACTCGGCATCAACTTCGGCAGACTGGGCTTTTTAGCAGGCATTAGTCGCGATGAGCTTTCCTCCGCAGTAGATGCCCTGGTGAACCGCACTTTTATCATCGACAAAAGAACCCTGATACACCTCGATTCTGATAAAAACCTGTTTGGTGATGCGCCATTTGGGCTGAATGAATTTGCCATTCATAAGCGAGACACTTCCCCTATGATAAAAGTGCACGCCTACTTAAATGGAGAGTTTCTAAATACCTATTGGGCGGATGGTTTGATAGTTTCTACCCCTACCGGCTCAACGGGCTACAATATGAGCTGCAATGGCCCCATCCTTTTTCCAGAGTCTTCGAGTTTTGTAATAACCCCGGTGGCCCCCCATAATCTGAATGTTCGGTCAATTATAGTGCCAGACACCAGTATTATTTCCTTTGAAATAGAAAGCAGAGCCGATATGTTTATTTGTGCGCTGGATGCTAGAAGAGAGATTGTAGACAAATCGATTCAGCTGGCTGTAAAAAAGGAGGCTTTTGGGGTAAATCTGGTGCGACTGAACGAAAATAGCTTCCTTTCTACCCTCCGAACTAAGCTGGCATGGGGGCTGGATAAAAGAAATTAACATTTATGATAACGTTTTTTGCTGTTTTTTTACAACAAATTCCGTTTTTCCCACTATTCAATGCCTAGAAAACACCTAATCATATCCCTTCTGGCCCTCGGCTTTTTATCTGCCAATGCACAGGTAACGAATAGTTTTGTGCATCAGGGAGAAATTGGCATATATACCGGGGTTGGGCATTATTTTGGTGACCTAAACTCCAATGCCAACATCAACCGACCCAAGCTGGCTGCCGGTTTTTTCTTTCGCAAACAGTTAGGGGGCTATATTTCTTTACGGCTTACAGGCGAATACCTGCAGCTAGGCTACTCGGATATCTACAGCAAAAATCAGGTGCAGCAAATCCGCAACCTCAGCTTTAATACAGATGTTTGGGAAGCCTCAATTTCCGGCGAATTCAATTTTTTTAATTTTCGGCCAGGTATAGAAGGGTATTCTTTTACCCCCTATTTGGGCTTGGGGATTGGCGCTTTTTCTTACGACCCCTATGCTTATATGGCCAGCGAAAAATATTATCTCCGCCCCCTAGGTACAGAAGGGCAGGGTAGTAGTCTGTATCCCGATTTGCAGATTTATAACCCCATTGCCATTTGTGTTCCTTTTACCGTAGGTGTTAAGTATGCTCTGGATGCACGGGTGAATGTATTTGCTGAATTCACGTACCGGTTTACCAATACAGATTATCTAGACGATGTAAGCGGGGTATTTGCTCCCGATGCCTTTCCTCCTTTACCCGACGGATCCCCTTCTCCGCCCTTTTTATTACAGGATAGAAGCTACGAAACTGGGTTTTCGATAGGAACAAAAGGTCGCCAACGGGGAAATAGCGTGCAGCCGGATTCCTATGCCAGCTTTAAAGTAGGAGTGGCTTTTAACCTCGAAACTTACCGCTGCCCCCCATCTCCCCGAGGTCGCTAAAGCAGGCGAAAAAGCTTTTGGACAGCTATTTTCAGTAATAATATCCCTTCAACCACTTGATTTTGTTAACTTTGTCCCCTTAAACTTTCGAGTATATGGATCAGGGGCTTATCAGCCAAATTAACCTGCAACGCCTGCCTAGGCACATCGCTATCATTATGGATGGGAATGGGCGATGGGCAGAAGAGAAGGGGAAGGATCGGCTGTATGGGCATTACCATGGCGTTGAAAGCGTGCGAAACATTGTGGAAGGCGCTGCAGAACTGGGTATCCAATTTCTTACGTTGTATGCGTTTAGTACAGAAAACTGGGACAGGCCCCCGCTGGAAGTAGAAGGCTTAATGCACCTCTTGGTAGAAACCATCCGAAAAGAAGTGCCTACCCTGAATAAAAACAACATCCGCTTGCACGTAATTGGCGACCTCGAGTTGCTGCCCGCTCAGGCAAGGCAAGAAATGCAGGAAGCGCTGGACCTTACAGCAGCAAATAATGGGCTGCAATTGATTATGGCCCTGAGCTACAGCAGTCGCTGGGAACTGGTACAGGCCGCCAAATCCATAGCTGCAGCAGTGCAGACAGGTAAGCTTAGTACTTCCGAAATAACCCAGGAAACTTTCCGCGAACACCTCGCTACCCGGGCTTTTCCCGACCCAGAACTGATGATCAGAACCAGCGGGGAATACCGAATCAGTAACTTTTTGTTGTATCAACTTGCCTATGCCGAACTCTATTTTACCCCTACCCGATGGCCGGATTTCAGAAAAAACAATTTGTATGAGGCAATCATAGATTTTCAAAATAGAGAGCGCCGTTTTGGCAAAACCGGACAACAAATTCAGCAGGAGGCCCCCATTGTATAATATTTATAAGCATAATCACACGAATAGGGGGGGTTTTAACAAACACTTTTCATTATTCCCGTTAATTTGCCCCGCCTTATAATCTTAACTAACTGAAGCTATGTGCACCGAAGAAGCTTTCGGGTACATAACAAAACATATACGGATGCCCAAAGTGTTAAAATTTTTATTGCCTGCTCTCTTTCTAACGCTTGGCAGCATTCCGGGATGGAGTCAGGAAACTACAGGGAAAGACACGTCCATTACCAATATCAATGCCGACTTGCTGAATATCTTTAATCAGAAAACTCCCAAGCGCTATAAAATTTCCGGAGTGAAAGTAATCGGTAATCGGTTTTTCGACGAAAACCTGCTGATGTCTATCGCCAATATAAATCCAGGAGACGAAGTAACCATTCCCGGAGGCGATAATTTTTCTAAAGCCATCAATAAACTCTGGGCTCAAAAGTATTTCAGTAATGTTGAAATTTTTATCACCAAGCTAGAAGGCAAAAACATCGAAATAGAAATTGCCGTAACAGAAAGAGCCCGCCTTTCTAAATTCACATTTAAGGGCGTTAGAAAAGGGGAAACCGATGATTTATCCGGTAAAACAGGACTGGTACCCAATCGGGTTGTAACGGAAGACATGAAAATTTCAGCTGCAGAAGCGGTTAAAAAATATTATGCCGAAAAGGGCTACCGCGATTCAAGGGTTCGTATTGTTGAAAAGCAGGATTCTGCCCTCGACAATACATTGGCACTCGAATTTTTGATTGACAAAGGCCCCAAAGTAAAAATCAATAACATCAATTTCGGCGGTAATACAGTAGAGGATTCAAAGCTGAAAGGTCAGTTTAAGGATACCAAAGAAAAATCCCGCCTTACCCTTTTCCCGGTGCAGGATAAAGGACAAATTGTGATTCCAAAAAATTATACGTTTGAACAGTATATGAAAGAAAAGGGGTTTCTCACCTTCACCAAAACCAAAAAGGTATTGGACCCCTATGTTCGTGTTAAGCTGAACTCTGCGAAATTCGATCAAAATAAGTATATAGACGATAAGGATAAAATTCTCGAATACTATAATACCCTTGGCTATCGGGATGCCGTGATAGAAAAAGATACGGTGTACTCTACCGGTCGTGGCAATATCAATATCGACATTAAAGTGGCGGAAGGCAGAAAGTATTATTTTGGTAATATCTCTTGGAGAGGAAATACCAAATACACTGATTCGGTGCTCTCCTCTATTTTAGGTATCCGCAAAGGAGATACCTACAACATGGAAATCTTGAATAAAAAGCTGGGTAGAGGCGGCGGACCAGAGGGCGGCGATATCAGTGGTTTATACCAGGATGATGGATATCTATTCTTTAGAACGGAACCCATTGAAACAGCTGTTTACAACGATACCATCGATTTCGAGTTGCGCATTATAGAAGGTCCTCAGGCAACGATTAAAAACGTTCGCATTACAGGGAACGAACGAACCAAAGAATATGTAATCCGGCGCGAACTGAGAACCATCCCAGGAGAGAAATTTCGCCGTACCGATCTGGTTCGTTCACAGCGTGAAATTGCACAGTTGAATTATTTCGATCAGGAAAAAATTAAAATCGAACCCGTTCCCAATCCCGACGACGGAACGGTTGATATCAACTATGGGGTAGTAGAAAAATCAAGTGATCAGTTGGAATTAAGTGCCGGTTGGGGCGGCTATATCGGACTTACCGGAACGCTCGGAGTATCTTTTAATAACTTTTCACTTAGAAATATTTGGAAAAAAGCGGCCTGGGATCCTTTACCAATGGGAGATGGACAAAAACTCAGTCTGCGTATACAAAGTAACGGAAAGGCTTTTCGCAGCTATAACTTCTCCTTTACGGAGCCCTGGTTAGGTGGTAAAAAGCGGAATGCCCTTACTTTCAGCGTTTACAATACCAAATTTGGTCAAACCTACGATCCCTATACCGGACAATATAATCAGAACATAGCTGATCAACGGTATATTTCTACAACTGGGGCAACTGTTAGTATCTCCCGTCAGTTGAAATGGCCCGATGATTACTTCTCACTTACAACGGGGCTCAACTATACCCGGTATAAGTTGAGTAATTATGCGATAGATCCTACCAATCTGCCTGGGTTTGATAATGGGTATGTAAACAACCTGAACCTGCGGGTGGCTTTACAGCGGTCGTCTGTTGACTTCCCCATGTTCCCACGCTCAGGATCTACTTTCTTGCTGAGCTTGCAGATTACGCCGCCTTATTCTATTATAGACGACAACCTGAACAACGATCAGCCCTATAAATGGCTCGAATATCAGAAATGGCGGTTCAATGGTGAGTGGTATATACCTTTTGGTCGCCCGCACGGAGCAGAGCGCAACAAGCAACTGGTAATGAAACTTGCTGCCAAATTTGGATATGTGGGTAGATTTAACCTGAACTCTAAAGTATCACCCTTCGAACGCTTTCAGGTGGGGGATGCCGGCTTGAGTAATCAGTTTGCTTTGTTAGGGTATGATATCATTGCTCATCGCGGATATCCGGTTTACGACAACTCTAATCCCTCTATTAACCCCGATAGACAATACGCTACCCAGTATTTTACCATCTTCAACAAATACACCATGGAACTTCGGTATCCGCTGAGCCTTAACCCCAGCAGTACCATTTATGCCCTTGGATTTTTTGAGGCTGCCAATGGCTGGTATTCTATGAAAGAATATAATCCTTTCCGCCTCAGAAGGTCGGTGGGAGTGGGTATGCGCTTCTTTTTACCCATGTTTGGTTTGCTCGGATTCGATTATGGCATAGGATTGGATAGGGTAACCTCGGGAGGAGCCCTCAAAGACGCCGCCAGGTTTACATTTATGCTTGGATTTGAACCTGAATAGATTGGCTTCTTGAGTGGAAACTGCCCGATTTCCTACACCTAAAAACATGTATATGAAAAAAATTTTCCTTCTTTCCTTACTGGTGAGCGCGTTTGCATTCACCGTTCAGGCCCAGCGTTATGCTGTAATCGACACCAAGTACATCCTGAGTAAAATTCCCGAATACCGGGAAGCCGACAAGAAACTGCAGCTGATTGGCGAGCAGTGGCAAAAAGAAATCGACGACAAACAAGGAATTCTCGACAAAATGTATAAAAACTTCGAAGCAGAGCAGTTTATGCTTTCCGAAGAGCTGAAAAAGAAGCGGGAAGACGAGCTGTTTGTTCGGGAAAAAGAACTCCGGGAACTGCAAAAAAAGCGTTTTGGATACGAAGGCGACCTATTTAAAGAGCGCCAACGACTGGTAAAGCCTATTCAAGATAAGCTGTACAACGTAATCCAGAAACTGGCGGTGGCCAAATCTTATGACTTTGTACTGGATAAAAGTGAAGGAATAACCATTATATTTGCCGACCCTAAACTAGACAAAAGCGAAGAAGTACTGAAGGAGTTGGGGATAAAATAAGCCGTTTTCCAATCGATCATCAATAACTATAATAAACATTCAAATGAAGAAGTTACTTTTTGTGTGGATGGCTACCTCCGCCATCTTATTTTCTGCCAACAGTGCCTCTGCACAGCAGCCGGTTAAAATCGGATATTTCGACGAACAGCAGGTGCTGGGTCTGATGCCGGGAATTGATAAGGTTTCTCAGCAAATTGAATCCTTTCAACAGGATTCACTTAAAGATGAGTATGATTGGACCTACAAGAGCTTTATGCGTCAAGACAGTAGCTTTAAAAAAGATTCTGCTGGCATGCCACCCAAAGTAAGAGAAATGGCCTTGGCTGAGTTGAATAAAAACCGCCAGAAGCTGGTGTATTGGCAACAGTATTCTCAGGAGGCATTAGGTCAAAAGCAGGAACAACTGCTGCAGCCTTTTCGGGTTAAAATTCTTTCTGCCCTCAACGAAGTAATTGCCGAACAAAAGTATACCCTGGTGTTGAAAAGCGATGCCTTGTCTCCTTATGTAAACCCTCCTTTGTTAGACAATCTGGCTTTACGAGTTGCCATCAAATTAAAATTGCAATTGCCCAAGGAGGCGGAAGACGCCTGGAAAGCAGCCGGAGGAACCGGATTGCCTGCTGCTGCACCTGCTGCTCCTAAAGCACCTGCTGCTGCCCCCAAGCCCAAAGCATAGTATTTATCTTGTAAGATATTTTTATAAAAGAGCCCCTTCCTAACGAAGGGGTTCTTAATTTTAGGTATGAATAGCACTAAGCCCATCGGAGTATTTGATAGCGGATATGGAGGACTAACCATATTAAAAGAGCTGGTGAAAGAATTGCCAACGCATGATTTTATGTATGTAGGCGATAATGCCCGCGCTCCTTATGGATCTCGCTCTTTCGAAACTGTTTATCAGTATACCCTGGAAGCCGTTCGCTGGTTTTTTTATCAGGGTTGCGAGTTGGTGGTGCTGGCCTGTAATACAGCTTCCGCAAAAGCCCTGCGAACAATACAACAACGCGACCTGCCCTTAATCGGTCCTACTAAAAGAGTGCTGGGGGTTATCCGGCCTACCACAGAAGTGATTGGCAACCTTACCCAAACCGGCTCAGTTGGCATCTTAGGCACTTCTGGTACTGTTACCAGTAATAGTTATCCAATAGAGATTCATCATTTTTTCCCGAACTGTAAAGTATATCAGCAAGCCTGCCCCATGTGGGTTCCCCTGATTGAAAACGGAGAAGCCGATCAGCCCGGTGCCGACTATTTTGTACAAAAACATTTGCAGCAGATCCTAGCTCAATCAACTGACATCGACACCCTATTGTTAGCCTGTACCCACTATCCTTTATTGCTGAAAAAAATTGAACAGTTGCAGCCTCCACAAATACGGGTAGTAACCCAGGGGGAAATTGTGGCCAAAAGCCTGGCCCAATATCTTGTGCGTCATCCCGAAATCAATCAGTTATGTACCCAATCAGGTGACCTGCAATTCTATACTACCGATTCACCAGCAGAATTTGAACGGCAAGCTACCCTGTTCTTCGGGGCACCCCTGAAGGCCTATCATACCGACTTGGTGGTTAAAATGGACTCTAAAGGGCTGTAAAAGGGCTTTTTTGCGCAAAAACCACTATTTTCTCTTGTGGAAAAACATTTATTCCCCTACCTTTGCCGTCCTTTCACAAGCAGCAGTATGGTGACTGCAGCGATGAAATGAAACCAATTTTTGGGGCTGAAAAAACAAACCAATGAAAAGAACTTTCCAACCACATAAGCGTCGTCGCAAAAGCGTACACGGCTTTCGCCAGCGTATGGCAACTGCCAACGGAAGAAAGGTGCTCGCCAGTCGCAGAGCAAAAGGCCGTAAGAAACTGACTGTTTCCAGCGAAAAAGGATTGAAATAATTCCTTCGGCGTCGGTTCATCCATAAAAAATTTGCGAAAATGCCTCATCTTTAGGGTGAGGCTTTTTTTTGAGTGTTATGACGGCCCACAACCATACCTATCCCCGAACCGAAAAGCTGAAAAGCCGGAAGTTAATACAGCAGCTATTTGCTGAAGGTAAATCCGTAACGGCATCGCCCGTAAAATGTTTTTATTTGGTTAACCCCTCGGATCTTTCCGAAACGCTTCAAACAGGAGTAGGGGCCAGCGCCCGCAATTTTAAGAAGGCCGTTCACAGAAATCGAATCAAAAGATTATTGCGCGAAGCCTATCGACTGAACAATCAGTCCCTGCATCAAAAACTCGAGGAAAAGAAAATTCGGGTGGCCCTGTTTATTTTATTTATAGGCAAAGAGTTGCCCACCCTGCCTACCATTGAAACCGCTGTGCAAACAGCCCTGGAAAAATTGCGCAAAACTTTCGAGTAGGCATCCATGTTCTATTGCATTTTCAATTAGCGTATCAATATTACCGCCAATTTCCGGTTTTTCTTTGTCTAGTATCGAACGATTGCTATAACTTAGAAAGTAATCGGATTGATGAACCCTAATTATATCTGTATGCCTATTCGAAAATTATCGGCTATACTTGCCTGGCTTAGTATCCATACCGTTTCAGCGCAAAGTTTGCCTGCCAAAGACTGGCTGGTGCAGCCGATAACAGATTCGGTAACCATTGATACCAGCCATCAGCAATTTGTTATTTCGAATGGCTTGCTGAGAAGAACTTTTCTGCAACAGCCCAACCTTGCCTGTGTAGATTTTCTGAATCTTACCACCGGCCAGCAATTGATTCGCAGCATAGAACCGGAAGCTCGTTTGGTAATTAATGGAGTTACTTATCAGGTTGGTGGCGCGAGCGGGCAAGCAGAAAAAGCATATTGGCAAAATAACTTTTCTAAAAATCTGGGCAGTTCCGACAGCGATTTTCATTGGGTGCGCTGGAGGGTTAACTCCATTCAACCCAGAATGAAAGGGAAAAACATCTACCCCTCTCCGGCCGGAAAAGAAATTGCATTTGTGTACACGTCTTCACTGCCCTCCTTACAGGGGTTGCAGGTTACAGTTCATTATGCCCTTTACCAGAGATTGCCCTTACTAGAAAAATGGCTTACGCTGCAGTATACAGGAAAGATAAACCTGAAGCTGAATCGGGTAGTACATGAAGTGCTGGGATTGGTAGAAGAAGAAAGTGCTGTGGTAGGAAAACCTACGGAAATGAAAAAGCAGCACGGCATTTATGTAGAAACCAATTATGCTTTTAATAATGCCATGCGGTATGATATCAGCGATCAAACCACTCATTGGAAAACAGATGGGAATTACACTTCTCAGGTAAATTACAATTTCGAAACTCCCTGCTTACTAGAAATTTATCCTGAAAATGCGCCTGGCATTGAAATAGCAAGCGGCGAAAGTTTTGAGTCGGTGCATACCTGGGAATTGTTGATGGATAGCTACGATCGGCAGCGCAGAGGATTGATGATTCGAAAAATGTATCGAACCATTGCTCCCTGGGTAACCCGCAATCCTATATTCATGCACTTGGTTAGCAGAAAAGACGAAGAAGTAATTCAGGCAATCGATCAATGCGTAGCTACCGGCTATGAAGCAGTAATACTGAGCTTTGGCAGTCACCTGCAAATGGAAGATACGGCTGTTGCCAATTTACAGCGATGGAAAAAGTTGGCCGACTATGCCCATAAAAAAAATATTCTGCTAGGAGGATACTCTTTGTTCAGCAGTCGCCGTATCAGTGATGAAGACGATGTGATTGATGTAAAAACCGGAAAACCGGGTGGGGCATTTTTTGGCAACGCTCCCTGTTTTGGAAGTAAGTGGGGATTGGCTTATCGTGATAAAATCAAATGGTTTTTTGCTAAAACGGGTTTTGATATTTGGGAAAATGATGGGCCCTATCCCGGAGATCGTTGTGCTTCGGTTACTCATCCGGGACATAAAAACTGGGACGACTCGCAATGGAAACAAATGCTGATTCAGAAAGAATTGTATCGATGGTTGAATGAAAGAGGCGTTTATATCAATGCGCCTGATTGGTATTTTTTAGATGGCACCCATAAAATTGCGATTGGGTATCGGGAAGTTAATTTTTCGTTGTCGCGGCAACAACAAATCATCCTCAATCGCCAGAATATTCATGATGGCACCATTGAAAAAATCCCTGCTATGGGTTGGGGTTTCGTTCCCCTAACCAAATACCAGGGGGGTGGTGAAGACGCCGTGTTAGAGCCACTCAGCGAACATCTGAAGGAGTATGAACAACTGATGATGCAGTACTATGGGGCCGGCGTGCAGGCATGTTACAGAGGTCCCCGTTTATTTGATACCGACGCTACCCGAAAGATGGTTACTAAAACGATTGATTGGTATAAAAAATATAGGGCAATTTTAAATGCAGATATCATTCAATTGCGTAGAGCCGATGGGCGGGATTGGGATGGATGGATGCACGCAGACCCTAAACTGCCGCAAAAAGGATTGGTGATGTTGTTTAATCCAACCGATCAACCCATTACCCGCACCCTTAATTTGCCTTTGTATTATACGGGAAAAACAAAGCAGGTATCCGTGATGGACTCCAAGGGCGTGCGCAGCCGCTATCAGTTGAGCAGAGCCTATACCATTCCATTTACATTTTCTTTGCCGGCAAACGGATATAGCTGGTTTTTAATAGAATAATTATTCATGCCCGTTTAGGTATTAGTATCGGGGAAGGATACGCATGCGGGACAAGTTGTTATTGAGCAGCTTTGTTCAATCAACTGCCGTATTGGATGGATTTACTTTTTAAGGAATACAGTTATGCGATAATAGGTGCCTGCATGGAAGTGCATAATCACCTGGGGCCTGGGTTTTTGGAAGCGGTGTATAAAGACGCTATTGAGATTGAATTAATCAAAAGCGGGGTATATTTTGAGCGGGAGAAAAAGTATGAAGTGTTTTATAAGGGGAATAAGTTGAAGCATTATTATGTGGCCGATTTTGTGGTAGAGGAAGCGGTGATTTTGGAAGTGAAAGCAGTGGCAGCGATTAGTCCTGTATTTATGGCACAAACGATTAATTATTTAAAAGTGTCGGGGAATAAATTAGGGTTGCTGATAAATTTTGGTGAGGCTCAGTTGAGGGTTAAGAGATTGGTGTTGTAGAGGGGGAGGGAGCCACGGATGGCACGGATGACACGGATGACACGGATGACACGGATGACACGGATGACACGGATGGCTCGGATGGCACAGATGACACGGATGGCACGGATGGCACGGATGGCACGGATGGCACGGATGACACGGATGAAACGGATGGCACGGATGAAACGGATGGCGCGGATGACACGAATGGCACGGATGACACGGATGGGCACGGATGGAGCCACGGATGGCACGGATGACACGGATGGGCACGGATGGAGCCACGGACCACGGATGGCACGGATGACACGGATGGGCACGGATGGAGCCACGGATTCACGGAGGGAGCCACGGATGGCACGGATGGAGCCACGGATTCACGGAGGGAGCAACGGATGCACGGAGGAGGGGTTATTCGTCGATGCCTGCGAAAGTGTCTCCTTGGCTGGGGTCGCCGGTGTCGAAGCCTTTTTTAAACCAGTACATCCTTTGTTTGGAGGTTCCGTGTGTGAATGCGTCGGGAACTACATAGCCCTTGCTTTGTTTTTGAAGCCGGTCGTCGCCGATGGCATTTGCGGCATTGAGGGCAGATTCTAAGTCTCCGGGGTCTAGGATATCACGAAGCTTATTGGCGTGATGGGCCCAAACGCCGGCGAGAAAGTCGGCCTGTAATTCGAGTTTTACGGATAGTTGATTGTACTCTTTTTCGGAAAGTCTTCTTCTGGCGCTATTTACTTTTTGCGAAGTGCCGTTGAGGGTTTGTAAGTGATGACCTACCTCGTGGGCAATTACATAGGCCATGGCAAATTCACCTGGGGCGTTAAGCTTTTCGGAAAGTTCGTCGAAGAAAGAAAGATCTATATATACTTTTCTATCACCGGGGCAATAAAAGGGGCCCGAGGCCGAACTGGCTGCACCACACCCTTCGGATTGGACTTGGCCGGAAAACATTACTAATGTAGGTTTTTCATAACTGCTTCCCCTTGACTGATAAATAGAATCCCAAACGGTTTCGGTTAGTCCTAATACCACTTTAGTGAAGGAAGCCAACTTTTCTTCTTCTGCACTGCGGGGGGCCGACGAGCTTTGAGCAGGTGCTGAAATTTGAAGCTGGTTCATAACCTGAGATGGGTCGCCACCCATAAAAAGATAAATCAGCACGATAATAATACCTCCTATTCCGCCGCCCATGGCAACTCCTTTGCCACCGCCACCGCCCCTTCTGTCTTCTACATTATCACTTTCTTTATTACCTATCCAGCGCATACACTCATTTTTTGTAAATGTAAAACTTGTATTGGAAAAAATAACGGCACCTTGTAAAAACTATATGGGGGCTTGGCGGGAACAATTCATCGCTACATGCAACGATTGAGGTTGTTTAAGTATCATATATTTCACCCCGAAGAGGAAATATTATTGTTTTCGGATACGTTTAATAAATGGGGGTTTGGGTAGTAAGATGTTCCAGCGCCCTATTTTGTTAACAAATTGTTTATTCGTAGCATAAAAGCACGAATGAGCAAGTCCGGGATATTTAATGTTTATTTTTAATGTTTCCAGCAAGGGTGCCAATATATCCTAATATTTGAAAAGCCTTACCAATGAAAGGGAAGTGGTTATTTATTGTTATATGTTTAGTAGCAGCAGCGCCCTTATTTGCCCAGATTAAAAATAGTGGTTCTCCTTTTTCATCCTGTGGAACAGACGGATGGTACGAAAATGCACGTAAAGACACTGCTTTTACCAGAAAGGAGCGCCAGACCAACGAGCTGATTCGAAGCAGGATTCAGCAAAAACAATCTCTTACCTCGGGAAATACATCTATTAAAAGTTTAGGGATTAAGCCTAAGCCCGGAGGCTCGCCATTTGCCAATATCTATGAAGTACCGGTTGTGTTTCATATTCTGAGTGAAAATCCCGAAGCAATAACGGATGCTATGGTAAAAGCAGCGTTGGACGAACTAAACGACGCATTTGCACACCGGGGAGCCTATGGATCAGACCCGCTGGGGGTAAGTTCGGACATTGAGTTTTGCTTGGCCAAGATCGCACCCGATGGTGGGAATACAACTGGAATCAACCGGATAAAATCATACCTCGAAGGGTTTGATAAAGACCTGGAAACAGGTAGATTGGCCGAATTGTCGGATTGGAATCACCAGGAGTATATTAATATTTGGGTGGTAGGAAATATTCGCGCAGAAAACCCTGCTACCTTTTTTGATTGTGGCAAATGGAATAGAATTGGCGTGGGCGGATTTGGCGGACCCGGATTTGGGTTGGTGGTTGCCGGCTTGTCGGGCCCATTACTGGCGCATGAAATGGGACATTGCCTTACCCTATATCATACTTTCGAGGGACAAAATTGTGTAAACAACGACTGTACGAAAGATGGCGATTTGGTTTGTGACACACCGCCAGACAGGAGCATTAACTCATCCCCTTGTAATAGTCCAGAAAATTCATGCCGAACAGATACGGTTTCGGGATTCACAAAAGATCAACCGGATAATATCTCCAATTTTATGGATTATGGGAGTCCATGTCCCTCAGTGTTTACATATGGACAAGCCGAAAGGATGCGTACTTTTTTAGAGATTTATGGCGGCGGTAGTTTATTAACTTCCAATAAATGTGATCCCCCCTGTGTTGGAGTTCCGCAGGCAGAATTTGAGTATAGGAGTACGCCTTATCCCAAACTGGGCGAAGTAGTTTATTTCAATAATCTTACACCAGGCAACGACCCCTTTGAGTGGCTGATAAATGGTGTATTAGCCGGCACCACCAAAGATTTTAATTATACTTTTCCGGTTGCAGGGGTATATGAGTTGCGTTTGCGGGCGTATAATCCTGCAATGACCTGCTATTCCACTTTTATTGCAAAGGTGAATGTGAATTGTGGAATAGAAGCGCGCTTTTCGCCAGACAAAAGAAAGGTTACACATTCGGGCAGTATATATACAGAGCCGGTAACTTTTACCAATTATTCCTATGGGGGCACTTCTTTTCAGTGGTATATTACCGATAAAACGGGCAATAATTTTCAACCAGTTTCAACAGACAGAGACTGGGTGTATTCTTTTCCTTCTCCGGGGATTTACCGAATAAAATTAGTTGCCACGGATGGAATCTGTTCAGATGAGTCGCCTATTTACTCGGTAAGCGTGATGGATGCCCGAATGGACGGCGCGGTGTATTTATACTCTGTAAACTGTTACAAAAATGATAGTATACGGGTAGTATTTGCTATTGCCAATAACGGATATGATTCCATACCGGCAGGCACAGCCATTAAATTTTACGATAAAATTCCGGGACTTCCCGGCGGAACGCAGTTGGCACCGGATTTTGTGATACCCAATGATATTTTAGGAAAATGTGGTAATGTTTACACGCATGTGGTGAAAGCCAGCAGAGCTAAGCAAGATACCATTATGGCCATATTTGATGAGGCAAACCTTTTTAATGAATTAGACGAATCGAACAATGTGGCATATCGAATTCGCTTCCAGCCTAAACTATCGATAAACCCTACGGATACCATTGTTAACATCAATTCTGCCTTACCTGTTGTTGTAAAAAATCAGGCGAACGATCCGCTGGCTTCGGTGGTATGGACGCCCGCAACACTGGTAAGTTGTGCCAGCTGTTTAAATCCAATAGTAACGATAACGGATACAATGCGACTCGGATTAACGCTTAATACAATTTATGGTTGTGTGGATACCATTTCAGCCTATATCAAAGTATTTCCGATTGATATGAACCTGAAAAAATCGGTGGTTAATTGTTATGCCACTGATACCATGATTGTGTCGTCTGATATTTATTTGCTGAAAGGATATAATGCCATCAAGCGACCTGTGCAAATGCTCTATTTTGATGATGACTCAACGGGAGGAGTAGGTAAGTTGATTGGAGTAGGTTGGATACCGGTTTCTACCGCGTTCCCCGCCGGGTTTGCTACCATTCGGCATTTGATTCCCCAAACCCGAACAGGAAAAGTGTATAGCTACCTTAATGCGGCACAAACTGTTTATGAGCCGAATGTAGGTAATAATGCTCTTGTTACACCCTTTACACCCTTTGCAATAAACATGACTACTAATCAGGTTAATTTATTGCGAAAAGAACAAATGCAGCTCTTTGTTATTAACCAAGGAGATACTTACAAAAGCATTAGCTGGTCGCCTTCGGGAGGCTTGTCTTGCGATACCTGCTGGAATCCTGTATTGAATACCCTATCTAACCGAAACTATACCATCACAGGAACCAATCAGTATTACTGTGTTGATACGGCAACGCTTTTGGTGAATGTGTATTATCAATCTCGTATCGCAATGCCCAATACTTTTTCTCCGAATGGGGATGGGGTAAACGATTATTTTTATGTGATATCAGGAGAAGCTGTGGCTAGGGTAAATCAGTTCCAGATTTTTAGCCGATGGGGTGAGAAAGTTTTTGAAATCAGCAATGTGTTGCCAAACGATTATGTGGGTGGTTGGAATGGAATGTATAAGGGCAAGCCGGCACCGGCGGGAACTTATGTATATGTATTGATATTAGGATTAACCGACGGAACTACTGAAACCCAACGTGGTAATATAACTTTAATACGATGATGAAAAAAGCAGCAGGGCTGGTTATATTCGGAATAAGCTTTGTTCATCTGCTGATGGCACAGGATCCGCATTTCTCGCAGTTCTTTGCTTCCCCGCTTAGTTTAAACCCAGCCAATACAGGATATTTTAATGGCGACTTGCGCGTGGCTGCCAATAGCAGAAACCAATGGCCTTCTTTTAACAATGCGTATTCCACTATTACTTTTTCTGTGGATGGCCCTATCATGCAAAAAAAACTTCCACAACGTGATCGGCTGAGTTTGGGCGTTTTTGGCATGAGCGACCAATCGGGCGGCGGCGTGCTGAAGGAAAATTATATGGCAGTATCTATGGCCTATAAGAAGGGATTAGATTATAATGGCGATGTAGCTATTACAGCAGGATTTCAAATGACCTATGGAAGTTTTGCTTTTAATAGAAGTGCGGCAACACTGGAAGACCAGTTAGATGTAGGCGGATTTGTATTACCTACCAATGATGTGGCAACATTCGGAAATGAGAACAGAAAAGTGGCAGATATGCAGGCTGGCCTTATGTATGCCGGGTTGTTTGCAAACGACATTTATTTTTATGCCGGGGCATCGGTATACCATTTGCTCGAGCCTTCGGTGGGATTTGGAAATAACAGCTATCCGCTAAATAGAAGATATAATCTGCATTCAGGCGGCTATCTGCCACTGGGCCCCAATACCACCTTTCATTTTAGTACACAATATCAAAAGCAATACGATTACAGTGAATGGATGTATGGCGGAGCCCTAAGCTATTTTATTGCATCCGGGGACCAAAACTATGAAGTATATGCTGGCATGTGGATGCGGAACGGAGACTCCTATGTGCCCTATCTGGGATTGGAGTGGAATGGATGGCGCGCAGGATTTACCTACGACCTTGCATACGGCAACAATAAAATAAATACACCCTATAGCCGCTCTACTGAATTTTCTTTGATTTATCAATATCGTAAAAATACTACCAACAAGGGAATTCGTTGCCCAACCTTCTAATGGGAATTTCGCTTCAAAGTTGTTCCAAAGCTCCTGGTTTGTTACCAATGTGCTACTATGGCTAATTTACTATCTTTAAGTCGCCAAAAAAATCACCCATGCGTTATTTGCTCTTCGGGATTGTTTTCTTACTCCTTTCGCGTTTTTCTTATGCGCAAAATACTTCAACCCTTATAACCCAGGTTCGCATAATAGACGGAACCGGGATACCCGCTTACAAAGGATCTGTTCGTATTAAGGGAAATCAAATTGTGGCAGTTGGAAACTTGCAGGCCTTACCGGGTGAGCAGGTGATAAGCGGACAAAATAAATTTCTTTGTCCTGGTTTTATAGATGCGCATAGTCACCACTTCTCTTCTCTGCGCTCATTTCCACAGGCAGCGGCTACCAATAATCAGGGGATAACTACTATTGTAATTGGGCAAGATGGCGGCAGTTATCCGGCTGACTCGCTGCGCAGTTGGATGAGCCAGCGAAAAGCTGCAGTAAATGTGGCTACCTATACCGGCCATACTACGCTAAGAGAACAGGTGATGGGCGAAGATCAACTACTAAGGGCAGCCACCTCCGCCGAAATTAGTAGTATGCAACAAATGTTGGCCGAAGAAATTAAGAAAGGCTCGCTCGGTTTATCTACCGGATTAGAATATGAGCCAGCTTTTTATTCCTCTAAGGAAGAAGTAATGCTTCTGGCAAAAACGGCTGCCGCTCAAAAAGGACGATATATCAGTCATATAAGAAGTGAAGACGTAACGCTGCAGGATGCGGTTGATGAAATTATTCGCATCGGAAGAGAAACCGGGATGCCAGTGCAAATCTCCCATCTGAAAATTGCCCTTCACTCTCAATGGAATACTTCGGCAGCCCTTTTGCAGCAACTGCAACAGGCCCGAGTGGAAGGCGTGGATATTACAGCAGATGTTTATCCCTATACTTTTTGGAATTCTACCCTCAAGGTTTTATTTCCCTCTCGAAAATATACCAGCTTACCCGATGCTACGCTGGCAGTTACCCAACTTTGTGATCCTGCCGGATCGGTGATGGTTCATTTTGCTCCGATTCCTGCATACGAAGGGAAAACCCTTTCGCAAATTGCGCAAATTAGAAAAGAGTCGCCTGCACAAACTTTGATACAACTGATTGCAATGGCTGATTCTTTTCGGAAAGCCAATCCAACATTCAGCGGATCGGTGGAAACCATTATGGGCAAAGCAATGACCGAAAATGATGTGCGTAATTTTATTGCCTGGCCTTTATCGGTAATCTGTTCCGATGGCGGCAATGGCGGGCACCCAAGAGGCTATGGAACTTTTACCCGGGTATTATATGAATATGTTAGCAAAGAACCGCTGTTGAAGGTTGAAACGGCTGTTTATAAAATGACAGGCCTCACGGCCCAACATTTAGGGATACAAAAACGCGGGGTAATTGCTCCGGGGTATATCGCCGACCTGGTTTTATTGGATATGGATAAAGTAAAAGACCATGCCACGATAGAAAACGGAAAAGCATTATCCGAAGGGATTGATCAGGTATGGATTGGCGGACAGGTTACCTGGCAACATCAAAAACCAACCGGAAATTTACCGGGGGTATTTATAGCTAAAGAATAATTGGAACGTATGAAGGAGGCACTTTTGTTAACCAATGGATTACTGGTTCATTCCGATGCAAAAACGGCACATGGGCTTGTTCGAGGAACAGAACGATTTACCATTAAGGGAGTAATTGATCATGCAGCAACTGCCGGAAAAGATGCCGGGGAGTTGTTGGATGGACAACGTCGCGATATCCCAGTATTTGGCACTTTAGAAGCGGCCATACAAAATATTCCTACTGCAAATTGTTTGATTATTGGGGTGGCAACTGTAGGGGGTCGGATACCGGGAGATATGTTATTGGTGATTGAAGCGGCTATTCGGGCAGGACTTTCAGTTGTAAATGGACTGCACGAATTTTTAACAGATAAGCCGGCCATTGTATCGCTTGCGGCAGAAAAGGGCGTGAGCTTAACGGATGTTCGAAAACCGAAAACTCGGGATCAGCTACATTTTTTTACTGGTGAAATTTTTAAAATACCCATTCCGATTGTAGCAGTAATTGGGATGGATTGCGCAATGGGAAAACGAACAGCTGCCCGCATGCTAACCCAGGCAATTAGAAAAGCGAACCGCAAGGCAGAGATGATTTATACAGGACAAACCGGCTGGTTGCAGGGAGGTAAGTATGGATTTATTTTTGATTCAACTATTAACGACTTTGTTTCTGGTGAACTAGAACATGCAATCGTTAGTTGCTGGAAGGAGCAACAGCCAGACATTGTTTTTTTAGAAGGCCAATCTTCTTTGCGAAATCCCAGTGGACCTTGCGGATCGGAATTGCTGATATCGGGCAATGCCAAGAAAGTAGTGCTGCTTTGTTCTCCCAAACGAAAATATTTTGATAATGATGAACATTGGGGGGCGATACCAACTGTTGAGTCTGAAATTGCCATCATTCAATTGTTGGGATCCGAAGTGTTAGCGGTTGCGCTGCATACGGAAGGGTGTAGTATGCAAGAAGCTTTACAGTTTCAGCAAGACTATGAAAAACGATTATCTATCCCTGTTCTGTTACCCGTAGAGCAAGGAGTAGATAAGCTGGTTCCTGTGTTATTATCTCTTATTCAATTGTAATCGCATGAAAATAACTGCCGTTCGCTCTTCACTCCGCAACGTTCCTCTGAAAAAACCGTATACAATTGCGTACAATACCTTTTCTGATGTAACGCTCGTTTTTTTTGAAGTAGAATTGGCCAATGGGATGATTGGATTTGGCGCTGCCAGTCCCGCAGAAGAGGTGGTGGGAGAAACTCCGGCACAAACAGCTGCTAATTTGCAGCTCGATTTTGTACAACAGCTGGTGGGCAGAGATATCCGCCACTTTCAGCAACTGATTCAGGAAACCCGCGTGTTTTTCCCATTATTACCCGGTACGCAGGCAGCCATTGATATTGCTTTGCATGATGCGTTTGGACAATACCTGGGCATACCGATTGTAGATTTTTATGGTCAAAAAATAAAAGCGTTGCTTACTTCAGTAACGATAGGTATCAAGGGGGTTACAGATACCTTGGAGGAAGCGGAAGGATATCAGCAATCAGGTTTTCGGGTGTTAAAAGTGAAAACCGGATTACAGGTAGAAGAAGATATTGAACGCATTGCCAAATTATACGAACGATTTGGTAGGTCGATGTTGATTCGGGTAGATGCCAATCAGGGTTATTCCATGGAGCAATTACAGCAGTTTATCCCTGCTATGCAACAATATGGCGTAGAGTTGATAGAACAACCACTGCGAGTTGGTAAGGAGGCTGAATTGAATGCACTGGATACTTCTATACGAACTCGATTGGCTGGCGATGAATCGGTGAAGGATGCCGCAGCTGCTTTGCGATTCTGTGGGGAACAACGGCCCTATGGTATTTTCAATATCAAATTGATGAAGTGTGGCGGAATTACCGGGGCTTTGCAAATAGCCAATGTGGCCGCAATTGGTGGTATTTCCTTATTCTGGGGCTGCAACGACGAAAGTATTATCAGCATCACAGCTGCCCTGCATGCAGCCTATTCCTGCGAAAATACGCGCTACCTCGATTTAGATGGCAGTTTTGATATCGCGCAAGACCTTCTTTCGGGAGGTTTTCGGGTGGAGGATGGCTATTTGTATCTATTGCCGGGGTCTGGATTGGGATTTAACCGGCCGGCATAAATATACATAAGTCTTTGTTTATGTATTAGATTATTAGTATAAATAAATATTATTAATTTTAGCACCTATTTTTGCCGCACTGCGGGCATGGGTATCAAATGATTGCCCGTTTTCAGCAAGGCAACATGAATGTTTCCCCAACCACTTCTACTAAAGTTTACCCTGATTATTTCCGGGGGAAGGTATTGCATATAGTAAGCCGGCACCAAAAGCAGCAATATATAGAGCCCGTTCTTACTAGCCGCCTGGGATTTATTTGTAAAACCGTTTCGGAGGTAGATACCGATTTACTGGGTACTTTCAGCGGTGAGATAGCGCGTACACTTTCGCCGGTAGATTGTGCCCGAGAAAAATGTAAAATGGCAAGGGAGTATGTTAGTGATGGATATCTGCTGGCGTCGGAAGGGTCTTTTGGTCCGCATCCTACCTTGGGATGGGTAACGGCTGGGGAAGAGTGGCTATTATTGTTTGATATAGTGGAAGATACTGAATTGTTGGTGCGCGATATTACGTTGGATACTTGTTTTTGGCGGGAAGCCATTTCTAATGAACAACAGTGTTTAGATTTTCTTCAAAAGGTGGGATTTCCGAACCAACGAGTGATTGTAAAATCTTCGCAGGAGCAACCAGAGATTGTATTTAAAAACGGAACTACCCCCGAAGAGATTGTACAGAATATGCACAACATGCTCAAGGAAAAGGGAAACTGTTATATAGAAACTGATATGCGGGCGATGTTTAACCCAACCCGTCAGCAGCATTTGAAACAGATGGCCCACTTGCTGGCAGATAAATTGAATAGTATATGCCCGGCTTGCGGATGGTATGGATTTTCGGTAACCTCAGTAGAAAGAGGGCTCCCCTGCAGCTGGTGTGGCACACCAACGAATTCAGTGAGCAATGAAATATATACCTGCAAACGATGTAATTGTCACCAAAATAAAAAATTTCCTAAAGGCATTCAACAAGAAGACCCTCAATATTGTAATCAGTGTAACCCATAAATAACAATGGATCTGTCAGCATACATTCAATGGCTTCGGAGCGGAGAAGTGGTAGTTATACCTACCGAAACGGTATATGGTTTGGGGGCATCTATAGCATCTGAAGCGGCCATACTTAAAATATTTGAAACCAAACAGCGGCCCTTATCCAACCCACTGATTGTGCATGTTGATAGTCCGGATGCTTTTTCCAAATATGCAACAGCCGTTCCGGAAGCGGTATATCAACTGGCAGCCAAATTTTGTCCGGGCCCAATCAGTTTTGTGCTTCCGGCTGCTCCTTCTCTATCGCCCTTGTTGTTGGGCGGACAAACCACGGTAGCATTACGGGTTCCCAATCATCCCATTGCGTTACAACTGATTCGCGAATTAGGCACTCCAATAGCAGCCCCCAGTGCGAATCGGTATAAAGGATTGAGTGCAACCACGGCTCATGCAGTAGCGCTGGCAATGCCTGAATTAAAAGACCGGATTATTGATGGTGGCCGTTGTTCGGCAGGGGTAGAATCTACCATTATAGGTTTTGAACAAAATACGCCGGTGATTTATCGAATGGGCGGTATTACCAATGCGCAAATTGAGGAAGTATTAAACCAGCCAGTTGTATACAAGGGGCATGCATCTGGCAATCCAAAAGCGCCTGGTATGCAGTTGCGCCACTATGCCCCTGAAACCCCGATGGTAGTGGCCAATCAGTTGGCGCAGGTAGTTGATCAGTTGGCACCGGCAAAGTTGGCTGTATTAAGTTTCCGCCAAACCATCTCGCATCCCTCCATCATTGCGCAGGAAATATTATCTCCTTCGGGCAGTGATCAAGAAGCGGCTTTTCAGTTATATCATTTATTGGGCAAACTGGATGCTGCGCAGCCAGATTTTATTGTAGCAGAGTGGTTGCCAGAGCATGGTTTGGGAGCAGCCATTAACGATAAGCTGCGCAGAGGGGCAGAACGGGTAATATTTTGAAGTAGCATTTAAAAAAAAATATGAGTTTTCAATTACTAACTGATAATCTTTCTAATCCGGCGTTGTTGTTTTTTTTGTTGGGCATATTCGCTGTTCAAATAAAAAGTGATTTAGAAATTCCTTCGAACACCTCCAAATTTATCGCATTGTATTTGCTTTTTTCCATTGGGTTTAAAGGAGGACAAGAGCTGGCGCATGAAACTTTTACGGCAGAAGTTTGGGGGAGTATTGGATTAGGACTTGCCCTTTCTTTTTTAATTCCGATTTATACATTTTTCATTTTGCGCAAATCATTTTCGGTGTATGATTCGGCAGCTATCGCGGCTACTTATGGTTCGGTGAGCGCCGTAACTTTTGTAACAGCCGTGAGTTATTTAGAAATGCTTCGGCAACACTCGAGCGGACATATGGTAGCAATTATGGCCATGATGGAATCTCCGGCGATTATTGGCGCTTTGTTTTTAATGTCGAGATATCAACCTCAGGAAGACCGGCAAGGAGATACCCGGGGAGCATTGCGTCATGCGCTTACAAATGGCAGTGTGGTATTGATTTTAGGCAGCTTGTTAATTGGATGGTTGGCCAATGCAAAGCAAGCAGAAGGCATTAAACCATTTACTACAGATATCTTTAAAGGGTTTCTGGCCATCTTTTTATTAGACATGGGCATCTCGAGTGGTCGTAAACTGCATTCGTTTTTACAAAATGGTTGGGCGCCGGTAATCTATGGTATTTGTATTCCGTTGGTGAATGGCATCATTACTTGCTGGCTGAGTGGCATGGTTACGCATGAAGTTGGCGATCGCTTTATGCTGGCTATCTTAGCCGCCAGTGCTTCTTATATAGCCGTGCCTGCTGCCATGAAAATTGCTGCAATCCAGGTTTGTATATCCCTATGGCACTTGCCGTTACTTTCCCGTTTAATGTTACTATTGGAATGCCCTTGTATTACTGGCTGGTTACCATTACCTGATAGCATTACCGGTTAGGCTTGTTGTAGATTCGATTGAATAATGGATTGTAGGGTATGCAAAGGAACTACCCCACTTTGTCTCCAGATTGGCATACCATTTTTGTATAAGATAAGGGTAGGAACTCCGCTCACCTGTAATTCGGAAGCCAGTGCATTATTTTGGTCCACATCAATTTTTATTATTCGAATTGCCTCTCCCATATTTGCCCGTAGCTGTTCTAAAATAGGGGCCATCGTTTTACAGGGCCCACACCAGCTGGCAGTAAAATCTACCAGCACCGGTTTGGGGCCGTTGATTACGGATCGAAAAGTTTCTTTTTCTGCCATAATTATAAAGAATTTGTTTGGTCGAGCTGATTATTGTTGGGGCCATACTCCTGAGTACCATAAAAACAAGTATTCGGTAAATCGAGTTTGCTAAATTAACTAATCCCTTGCTTTAGTAGCAAAGTTAGATAAGTTAATCGTTCATTTTATTACACAATCCTAGTCAAGTAGTACCTTCACACCTGTTTTTAAAAAATAGCATATTTGAAATGCAAAAATCAATAGCTGATTATGTTCGATCCGGAGAAGGCAGTTTGTTAGATGTGCGAACAATGGTAGAGTTTCAGTCAGCACATTTGCCACGGGCTATCCATATTCCATTGGATGAAGTGCCATCAAAAATTGATATAATAGCATCGTTGCCTCGGCCTATTATTTTGTATTGCCATAGTGGCAATCGCAGCGGGATAGCTGCTGACTATCTTCAACAACATGGTGTGGAGCAAGTGTTTAACGGGGGCGGTATTTTTCAGTTGATGCCTCTTATTCACCCTTCAACCGAATAACCCGCTTGAATGTCGCCTGTTTTACCAAATTATTTTTTGTAACTAATGCCCTCGTTGAATCGAAATAACGCATATCCTTTTTTCTCTTCATTACCCGGCACATCCGAAAGTTGTGTGGCTGCTGCCTCCTCTGAAATTGGCGTAGTAAAAGGCATTTTACCGGAAGGGTTAAAACGACCGGTAATTACATCTAACAGCGCATCTTGGGTTGTTCCAAATGTTGCCAGTACCGATTGAATATTTTTTTGGGTTTGTGCATTGTATATTTCATCAATTACCCAAGGGTTGGTATAGTTAATTACCAGAGTAGTTGGCTTTTTGGCAATTAGGGTATTAACATATTTTACATCTACTGAATTTTTCGATAGCGAGAGATAAAGTGGACTGCCATCTGAATCGAACAGCGATTTTGAGCCTGGTGTAATCCACAGAATAATATGATCGGCTTCTTCGGGGGTGTTTACAAAAGTAACGGGGTAAGTACCGCTCGCATCTTTATAAACGGTGCTGGCAGATCCCCCTCTTTTTTGGAAGTACGATTCAAAGTATATTTTTGTTGGCTTATTCAGTGGCAGAATCTGCTGTTCATTTTTGAGCAGTACAATCGACTTGCGCATAGCAAGGTTGGCCCTCGCTTGAAATTGAGGGTTCCCTACAATTTTTTCGGCTGCATCTTCATTCACGTAGGGGTTTTCGAATAGTCCCAGTTGAAACTTTTCAATCATCAAACGTTTCACCGATTCATTAATCAGGGATTCATTCACCATACCTTTTTTTACAGTTTCGAGTAGTTGGGTAGGGTCGGCAGTTCCGGAATACAAATTGATGCCTGCTTCCAGCGTTTTTTTGTATCGCTCCTGGATGCTTAGGTTTTCGGCACCCCAGGGCATCATTTCAATAGGGCCGGTATCGGAATTGATGATGCCTTTAAAGCCCAGACTATCCCTTAATAAATCATGAATCACGGCTTTGTTATACGCGTAGGCAATTTGTTCGTAGCGGGTATCTTTCGGAATAGAGTAATAAGGCATGATAGCCGATGTTCCTGCTTTGATGGCTGCCTTAAACGGAATGAGGTTGTTTTGAAAACGCCCACCAGGAAAGTGTTCAAACTTGCCCCAGTCGAAATGCGGGTCTTGTCCGCCCACCCCGGCTCCACCTCCCGGAAAGTGTTTGGTGGTAAGGGCTACGGAGGAAGAAGAAAGGCGGGGTCCCTGAAATCCTAGTACCACTTCAGTAATCATGCTGGCAACCCAATTCGCGTCTTCACCAAAAGTACCTTCTATTCTTTGCCAGCGGGGTTCGGTGCTGAGGTCGGCCATGTACATATACCCTTTCCGCAAGCCAACGGCAGCCCATTCTTGTCGGGCGATATCGGCAAATTCTCTTACGAGCTTTAAATCGCGCATAGCAGATAACCCGAGTTCACCCGGCCAGGTAGAAAAAGTGGTTTTGCCTACACTCAAACCAATGGAAGCATCTTTGGTTATGTGATTACGTGGGTTAGATGCGATAATAGCGGGTATTCCCAGCGGCTCGCTTTCACAGAGAGCTTGTAATTTATTCGCCCACTCGGCTGTAATTCGGGCACTCACATTGGCGCGCATAATAAAATGTCGCAGATGAAATTGGCGGATACCCTTGGTGCTACCTGCTGCCATCATATTGGGGGGGAGTGGTTTTCGGGTAAACATATTGATGCTCTGCACCAGATCTTCCTCATTAAAATCACTGGTGATGGGCTCTTTGTTTTTAGGACCTTCAAACGACCAATCATTTTTTAAACGGGCCGAACTAATCAGCATAAAGCCAACTTTTTCTTCCAGCGACATCTGTGTTAATAAATTCGCCGCTCTTGTATCCGCCGGCAGGCGCCAATCTTCGTAGGGATCTAGTTGTCCGTTTTTATTTAAATCCTTAAACTGCTTTCCTTGGATGGTTAACAATTTTGCAGCCCGATACCCCAATATTGGCTGTTGGGCATTTAGAGAAACTGCACTCAATAAAAGCGCAAGTGGTAAACAGCAAATTCGGCCTAGCGTATTCATAATAAAGTAAATGGGTGCACTTAAAGCTATTCAGTTTTCCGATTCGGCAAGTTCAATAAATGCGAAAACGATTTCGGGTAGGAGGTACTAAATTATTATAATAAATAACATGGATACAATCGGGTAGGGGCAAAAAAAAGTCACTCAAAAGTGACTGCAGCTAGAATCAATAAACGGCAAAGCGACTATTCAAATTCCAGTTCGTTCATGTTGTACTCCCAGCTAAAAATCAGCTCGGAAGTAGCTTGTTTTTTGTTAATTGTCATTGGTATATTTTTTAATTGTTTTTATTTGATTTCAGTACAATACCTACTTACTATTATTACAAATAAGATGCCAAAACAGTGTGCTTCGCTGCCTTGATTTCAGAATTGGGATGAACGGTAATTGACAAAATCAATTGTTTAGCTTTTAAAAACAAAAGATTCAACAAAATGTTGCATAAAAAGAAAAGTTTTTTCTAAAAACGGCAAAATATTGCAAAAACGACCCAAAAATTAGTATAAAATCGCAAAATATGGCATAAATCAGCGTTTGATAATAACAAACTCTACCCTTCTGTTCGTTTCCCGATCTTTATCGGTTAGTTCTTCGGCAATAATTTTTTTACTGGCGCCCATGCCTGTATAGGATAGGCGGTTGCTGCTGATTCCGTTATTGATCAGGAACAGGTAAATTTCACGGGCCCGGTTGCGGGAGAGCACTTTTTCGCCAGTGTCGATATCCAGTCCATCTTCAGTTATTTCGGAACAGCAGATATGGCCCCTGATTTCAACCTGTAGGGTGGGATTATTTTTCAGCACTTCCAACACTTCATTCAGCGTTGGCAGAGAAGTGGGTAAGAGGATATGTCGTCCTCCTTCGAAGTTGAGGTTATTGAGAATGATGTTGGCTTTCCCTTCTTTGATTTGTTCCTGCAATGCTTTCACGGGAGGAGCTTGAACAGCTGCCTGAATTATTCCTGAAATATCAACCACCCGATTCAGTTGGAAACGGGAATTGGCATTTGATTCCTGCTCGGCTATGGGATTTCTTTTTCCTAATGCTGTTCTTTTGATGATTTGAGCAGGCGCAAAGCCAAGATCCAGTAAATACTTTTCAACCGCCACTACTCTGCGGGCAGAAAGGGAATCGTTGTATACGTAATTGCCTCGCTCATCGGTTCTGCCGGTAAGGGTAATGTTGGAAATGCTTTTATAATCGGCTGCTAATTTTTGCAACGTGGCGGCGGAAGCTGGGGTAATAGCGGACTGATCAAAATCGAAATAGATTTTTCCAAGTAGGCTATCTGTTTGTGCATGTGAACCGAGGGCAACTATACAGCATAGCGCAAAGGCCAGTGTTCTTGCTAACATAGGTAGGATTTATATTCGTAAAGATAGGCGCCCCGGGGGGTTAATTATTACCAGGGGGAAAGTCCTAACAATTTTTTACCTAAATCATTCAATTCAGCGGTTGCATAGCGTGTTAGTTCCCAATTTCGGGGATCGCCGGGGAAGGCATATCCTTCGGGGGCGATGCGGTTTTGCCAGGATTGTATTCTCCACTGTTTGAGTGCCTCATTATCTTCTTCGGCAGGCATCATGGATAAATATTGTGCGATGCGTACTTTATCCTTACTCAGATTCGGACGAATACCATGGGGTTCGAGGCTGTTGAAAATAAGCAGGTCACCTGCTTCGAGGGGTACTTTCACCAAATCAAATCCGCTTACATCAGGCATAAAATGATTTCGGTCGGCCGGTTGGGTAAGTTTCCAGGTGTCGAAGGTTCTGTATAATTCTGGTACACATTGAAATCCGCCCATATTTTCATCAGTTTGGTCGGCAAGCGCCAATACTCCCTGAACATTTACCGGTTTGGTTTCCGGATCATAATCCCAATGAATAAACCCCTTGTACTCAAATCCCGGCTGAATGGGGAAATTCAGGTTGGCACGGTCGATGCTTACCCATAATTTTTCCGTACCCCAGATATCTACAAATGCGTCGTACACTCTTTGTACCTGACGATTATTCCAAAGATGCTGGTGATTATATACTTCTACCATTCCGGTATTGGCCAGCTCCTTCATTTTCATTTCGGCACGCGGGGCTGTATACCAAGTGGCAGGATTTGCCGGATCTTTCTCTTCAAAATCCCATAAAAATGCAGCAGTAGCAGCAGCCTGTTCTTTAGAAACAGCCTGTTTGATTACCACATATCCATTGTGCTTCCAAAAATGCCAATCATCTTCGCTTAATACCCGCAGTGGTTTTCCATTACTTCGGTCGTTCAGCTGAATCGCACTGCTTTTGGCGGTAGAGGGATTGCCGGGAATATCTTTATGCGCATTGTTTGGGGCCATGGTGGGAACCATCGTAGGCACCATTGTTTTCTGTTCCATGTTGCCGGATTTATTTAATTATTTAATTAGATTTTGTAGCGTTTCTCGAATAATATTCATGGTTTGGGGACCCACACTCATGCTGGTGAGGTACTGACTATGTGGAATGGTATTGCCGGTTTCAAAAAAACTCGGCTTCAGAATATAACCCAGTGCATCCTGTGAAAGACCCAGAATCATTTTTGGTCCGGTGTTTTTCATCAGTCCGCGCGTACTTAAGCTGAGGGCTGGAGAGGTTTCTCCGGGATGAGTGGCCATGGCGGCATTGCCGATAGCCGCATACGCAATTTCAGAATCTACACTGTCGCTAAAAACTCTTTTAACTACGCCTGCTTGGGATAGTTGCTGAAAGCCTTGATTCTGCAAAGGAAATTTTACCAACTGCCGGCGAAACGCCAATTGACTATTACTAAGGGTTTGCGGTTGTTTTAATCTGCTTATCACATAGGCCCCTAACCTTTCGCCTATTTTCATTGCTTGCGCGTAGCTTTTAGGTACGTCTTCGGGCTGCACCCATCCGCCGATGGCTCCCTGTAAAAATAAATGGATACCACCCTGGGCCGAGTCGGCATATTTATAATAACCACCCACATAATCGGCACTTGCGCCGGCAGCCACATCATCCAGAATTGTGGGGTGACAGGCAAAGTTTACCAGCGTTACTATGTTTTTATTCTGTGCATCTTTAAATTGAAGAATGGTAAGGGTTCTGTCGAGCAAGCCCGGTTCGGAAATGTTTTTTACCCAATCTTCCCCAAAACTGCCTACTGCGTATCGTCCAATACCAGAGCGGCGGTTATTCCAGGCTTTTTGCAAAGCAACCACGGCCTGATTTACTATTTTTTTCATGTGGGCTTCATTTACGCCACTGTGCATCAGGTCCTTCCCCCATAATCCTACCACATCCGGACCAGAGTGGGTATGGGTAGATGATAGGATAATTTGTTGAGAAGGAAAACCCGGAATTGCTTTGGCCACTTTCTCGCGAATTTCTTGCAGCTGCGGATACATCAACCCAATACAATCAAAGGTTAGGATGCCAATGCTGGTTTGGTTATTACTGATAATTACCGCCTTCACATATAAATTATCGGCAACCTCAATAAATTTGCGGTTGTTTTTTCCGCCTGCGAAATACAGGCTATCGCTATCGGGATTAATGTTTTCTTGTGCAGCTCCCACCCGAAAGGTTTGGGCATTCGTTTGGAATGTTAGCACGGCGGCAAGTACAGCCAGGAGGAGGCTTTTTTTCATGAAATACGGCTTAATTCACCTAAAAATTACAGAGATATTCTCATCCCGACAATAAAATTTGCACTTCTTCATTATCTTACTGCCCAAAATCAATCACATGGCTGATAAAAGCAAATTACTAGAACTTGTTCAGGCGGGATACAGTTTCAAAGGAGAACACGTAAAAATTGGCCGTGCGATGTTCGAAGGGGAAGTGGTGCCAGATGCCGATATCTTTCTGCCTTTGAAAACCTTAAATCGGCATGGACTGATAGCTGGGGCAACGGGAACGGGTAAAACCAAAACCTTGCAGATGATCAGTGAGTGTCTGAGTGATAACAGTATTCCGGTATTATTGATGGATATCAAAGGCGACTTGAGCGGTATTGCTGCGGCAGGCGCTGCGAACGACAAAATCACGTCGCGCTATCAACTGCTGGGGATGGAGTATAAACCTGCTGCCTATCCAGTTGATTTGATGACGCTGAGTAATGAAAAGGGCATCCGTATGCGCGCTACGGTAAGCGAATTTGGTCCGGTGTTACTGAGCAAAATTTTGGGATTGAATGATGTGCAGGGCGGATTGGTTGCGCTGATTTTTAAGTATTGCGATGATAACCAAATGCCACTGCTCGATTTAAAAGATTTTATCAAAGTATTACAATATATAGGCGATGAAGGGAAGCAGGAAATAGAGAAAACCTATGGCAAAATTTCTACTACTTCAACGGGAACTATTTTACGTAAAGTGATAGAGCTGCAACAGCAGGGTGCTGATCGTTTCTTTGGTGAAAAAAGTTTTGAGGTGGATGATTTGCTTCGGATTAGTAACGATGGTAGAGGGATGGTGCATGTATTGCGCGTAACGGATATGCAAGACCGACCTAAGTTGTTTTCAACTTTCATGTTGCAATTACTGGCCGAGTTATATGCTACCTTACCGGAAGAGGGCGATTTAGATAAACCCAAACTGGTAATGTTTATTGATGAAGCGCATTTGATATTTAATGAAGCCAGTAGTGCTTTGTTGCAGCAATTAGAAACGGTTATTAAATTGATTCGCTCCAAAGGGGTTGGTATATTTTTCTGCACCCAAAACCCGCAGGATATTCCTGCTCCTATTTTGAGTCAGCTGGGCTTAAAAATTCAACATGCTTTGCGGGCATTTACAGCGGCAGACCGAAAAACCATTAAGCAGGCAGCCGAAAATTTTCCAATTACGGAGTTTTATAAAACGGATGAATTGTTAACGCAGCTGGGTATCGGGGAGGCCTTGGTTACCTTGTTGAATGAAAAGGGTATTCCCACGCCGTTGGTGCATACCATGCTTTGTTCTCCGCGCAGCCGAATGGATATTTTGTTGGATACCGAAATAGATCATTTGGTAGCCAATAGTAAGCTGGCGGCTAAATATGCCAAGGAGATAGACAGCGATAGCGCCTATGAAATGTTAACCCGCAAATTAGAGCAGGCTGCTGCCGAGGCGCCACCTGAAGCAGAAAAGCCCGCAGGCCGCACGGCAAAAGAGCCTTCCTTCTTTGATAATCCGGTGGTGAAGCAGGTGGGAAGAACTGCTGCCAGTGTTATTACCAGAAGTTTACTGGGTGCTTTGGGGTTAACGGGCCGTTCTAGAAAAAGATAATCTTTCCGGCTTTTATACATTGAATATTAGGTTTGTTTGTTGGTAATCGAACTCTTATGAAATCTGCATTGGCTGTTTTGTTGGTTGGGTTATTATCTGCTGCAAACGCGCACGCACAAAAAATTACCGCCCATCGCC
Source organism: Bacteroidota bacterium (assembly GCA_026391195.1). Taxonomy (GTDB): domain Bacteria; phylum Bacteroidota; class Bacteroidia; order Chitinophagales; family Chitinophagaceae; genus Sediminibacterium. The sequence goes on from JAPLEI010000078.1 coordinate 37,139, forward strand.
TGCATCAACTAACGGTGCAAGAACATCCTGCTTTGTTGGCTACCCAACAGCTTATTATAGTGTGGCAACGCCCGGGTGATTCTTTGCATCAGGCTTGGCTCACTGCTTGGGAAAGAAAGGGAACCCACTGGAAAAAAATCAGGCATTCGGTTCGGGCTGCGGTGGGTAAAAATGGAATAGCGGCTGTAGGCACTAAAATAGAAGGCGATGGAAAAACGCCCTCTGGCTGGTATAATTTGGGCCGATTGTTTAGTTATTTGTCCACCGTTCCCACTCAATTGCCGGTAACCCAGCTAACCCAAGCGGATAAATGGATAGACGATCCGGCATCACCCGCCTATAATCAATATGTTCGCGGAGAAACAACAGCAGCTTCCTATGAAAATTTACTTTTGAAAAGCGACGACTACAAATATTGCATGGTGATTGAATACAACACACAGCCCGTTGTTATAGGAAAAGGCAGTGCCATCTTTTTTCATTTGTCTAACCCTGAGATGGGGCCAACGGCGGGTTGTGTTGCCATTCCCGAAAAACATATGTTACCCATTTTAGAATGGATGCAGCCCAATCAGCAAAGGGTTATCTGGATATTGAATGGGTCTACTGATTTTAAAAAGTAGCAGGTGTAGTAAGTATTGTTACCACCAGTGAATGCGATTGTAATTATTGGTAGTAATTGTTTTGGGTAAATTTCTGGCTACTTCAATGGCAATTTGCCGGAAGTTTTCGGTTCTTATTTTCGACAATTCATATTCCCTTGCGGCATCTTCCCGGGCGTATTGCATCAATTGATTTTCGCGGGCTACCTGATCGTTGTATTGTTTTACTTTCAGTTCCCAGGCGGCTCTTTCATCGGCAGCAATTTTATCGCTCATACTTTTCAGCATCTCATTAACCTGCGGCATACAGGCAGCAGCTGGATGAATAGACAGTAGGGTATTGCTAGCAGTTTGTGCACCTGAGTAAGAAGGATTTGCGGCCCACTCTCCTTTCGCACGGGTAAGCTTTTGATTACATTCTGCATCAATTTTTTGTTTAAAATACACGGCCATTTTCAATTGGCAACGAGTATAGCAATCTTTCGAAACATCTGGAACAGCGGCTAGTTCGTAAATAGCTTGGTCGTATTTACTTTGTGCGGCCAGTGAGGCAGCTTTTTCTTCAATAAGGGCACATTTGGCAATATAGTAATCCATGATTTTCTGCTTTCCTTCTTGCATAAATTTTTCAAGCTGCGCATTTTTAGTGGGGATGTTTTTAAACCCATCAATGAATGCTTTATTTTCATTGGTGCCCACGCCTTTTATGGTCATGTTGAGCGAAGTGAAAGAAAGATTTTCTATTCCATCTCCGATATATAGGGTAATGCTCATGGTTTGTGCAATCATAGCGGGCGGACCAGCAACCACATCTTTCGTAAAAAGACCCACATTTGCCGTAATTACAAATCGGGGTCTGTAAGCACTGCTGCCCATAGCATATTGTGTGGCGATGATGCTCAGTTTATTTTCTAAAATTGCTTTGGCTTCAGCGGGTATTTTTAAATCATCCGATACATAGGTATTGAGGGCGATGCGGCCCAGATCGTCGGATTGGGCGGAAGCCAATAAGGAGGCGGACAAACAGAGGGCAAGCAGAAAAGATTTCATGTGCTTATTTTTTCTTTTTAATTTTTTCCAGTTCCCGTAAATAAATAAAAACTTTTTTATCGGGTTCGTTTTCATCGGTAAACATGGATATAAGTTCCAGTGCATCTACATAGCCGATGGACGATTCTTTTATCACTTCTGAAATTTCGCTTACGGAACTGCCATTTTTTTTAGAAGTAGTGGCGGTGGTGGTAACAATCGATTCAACGGAGATATACGAGCCATTCAAAAACTGATTCACCTGTGCCTTCGCTTTCACTTCAGCTACCCGGTTCATAGCGCTTTCGGAAGAGTTGCTGCTGGCACTCAACTTTACCAGGGATATCAGGTATTTGTTTTCGTAATCGAGAAAAACTTTCACGCCGGTAAAGGGTTCGCTTTTATACATGCGCACAATAAAATTACTGAGCGCTGTTTTTTCGGCATTATACGATTGACTGAAGGTGCTCGTGTGAAAGGAGCCAACAATCATCAGTACTAGGATAATTTTTTTCATACACCAACTATCATTTAACCAAGGGGAATTCGGCCTAGCTATTGAATAAATTTATTTTTCACCCAATACCAGCATGGCTTCACCGAGGCCGCGGGTCATCAATTTTGAGGTAATGTTAAAGGGGGCTGCTTTCAGATATTTTTGCAGTCCTCTCACAAAATCCCGCGCATCCATCGCATCTCCCGATTCATTAAAAAGGGGTATGCGAACTTGCTCATATAAAATATACGACTCTGAATTGTCGGTGGTGTTGAAGTTGCCCTTTACGGTGTTGCTTTTCATCCATCCGGCTATGTATTCATTCAGCTCTTTGCCATTAAATTCTTCTTCTAGGTCTTTCCCCCAGTTTTTCCAAGTTTTTATTTTTACAATTACTTCCCGGCCATTCTTCTTCATGTCGTTGAAGTAATTATCTATTTGCGAATTGAATAAAGAGAAATTATCTTTTACTGCTTTTAGAAGTAAATCGGGAACAAATTTATCGGAGGCCTTGCTGTTGCCGGTGGAGGATGCGATACGTTTGCCAGTATAGGCATCGAATGCATCTAGGGTATAGCGGATAACATTACCGCCACCATTGCTATTCACTTCCCACCAGAGTTGCAAAATAATGTCTGATTTTGCTCTTTTTTTCAGTTTATCTAGGGGCGATTCACTCAGGTCGGATCCCGAGCTGCTGCTGCTGGTAACATTATCTTCGGCAGATACTTGTTCTAGTTTTTTTAATTCCTGTTCGGCATCTTTTAAGGTATATCCTTCGCTCAGCATAAAGGCACCGAGTTTGGCAATTACCTGTGCCAGTTCAGTATCTTCCTGAAAGGCTTGTTTGTAGTTGGGAATTTTTTTCTGTGTTCCCTGATCGTTATACTGCGTGATAAAAAAACGCTGATTGCACCAGTTATCACTGGGAAGAATCATCAGGGTAGGCTTCTTGGGCTGCGCGAGGGAAGTAAGTGATGCAGCCAGCATTACCAATAGAAATAAAATCCGGCACTTGAATATTTGCATAAAAAAGAGATTAATATGAAACGGCGGATAGCGAATAGAATCGTTTATATGCCGTGTTTCGGGTGGTTTGAATGAAAGGGAGCCCTACTTCTTTTATTGAAAGGATTTTTGGGCTGCCTTCTTACCGGCTGAAGTTGATAAGGGGGAATGCCCCATTTGCCGGTGAAAATACCGGTATGGTTTTCCGGAAAAACGGAAATAAGATTTTGTATAAGGGAAAGAAAATTACGAATAACCGAAATAAGGCGGGAAATACCCGGATGGATAAATGGATTCATGGGATTTGGATATGGGCCAATCAGTTGCTGAAAAATTCAGTTTCTGTTGAGAAGATAAAATTATTTGATTTCTTTGGTTGGAAGAGTATTTTAACATTTTGTATAAGAATGCATAATTTCTGTATTTTCTTCCCTTTTTTTGTAAAATTGTAGTCGTTCACCAATGACTATATGTAAAATGTTTTTAATTACTAGTAAAAGAAGCATACGCTTTTTTGTGATGGGGTTTACGGGATGTTTATTGCTTTCCTGCGGCTTCAAAGCCCGAAATGTTTTGATGGTGCCCAGGATGGATGAGACAGGGGTAATCAAATTATATTACGATCGGGAGGGATATCTCTATCCGCCGGAGGCACATGTTACGCCCCATTATTTTTATTTATTGCATCAGCGGGGTGCCGTAAAGAATCAGGATAATCCGGAGTTTGCTACTATTGAGTATGCACTTCGGAAGAATGATTCGCTTAACAACTCCTATATACGTCAGCGATATAATGTGTCTGGTGCAGATTCAAGTGAGCGGTTTTTTATCCGATTGCAAAATGTGTTGCGAAGCAATGCGATAGACCGGGTGAATGAGATGTTGAAGAAGAGGTCGACCAACGAGCTGGTTATCTTAATTCATGGATTTAATGATCCGGATCCGGATGCTTATTATTTTTCGTTGCGGAGAAACATCAATGCTTACTTACAACATCCACCGGCCTATATAGAAGTATATTGGGATGGATTAACTGCATTGGGTTCGGGAACTGCAGCTCCATTTATCTGGCAAAGGGCAAGGTTAAATTCAGCCAAAGTAGGTTTGGGGTTGCGGAGTTTACTAGAGGGAGTAGATAAAAATGTGCGCTTAACTTTTTTAACGCACAGTTTAGGCGCCAGTGTTGCTGCTCATACCTTATTTAATCCCGATGTTTGGCCGCAGCAATTTCAAGAGAAATTAGAAAAGAACTATCAGTCCACCGAAATTCCCACACCGGCACAGTCCAATATACTTTTAGGCATGCTGGCTCCGGCTATCAGTGGAACAGAGATTTTTGATGATATTCAGCATACAGTTCCTGAAAGGGCCAAGCTGAATTTGAAAAGAGTAGTAGTGGGATTCGATCGATATGATTTTGCGGTAACCAAAGGAGGCTTGTTTCCCAAGATGTTTGGAAATACTGCCCTGGGTGCGGATGCCGGTGGAGAGGTACAGAAAACCCAGCGGATTATTCAGGAGCGAATGCCCGAGGCAAAGTGCGAGGCGGTTGATTTTTCTTATAATTTGCCCGATTCAGTTCGGATTCGATTGGATAAGAAATCACTGAAAAAATATCGGCAATCGGAACATGCTATTTTGTTTTACGAGAGCAACCCTCATTTCCCGATTTTTTTAGAAGCCTTGTTTGGAAAAAATTATCCCGATGCTTCTAAATTACGGCCAGTTCAATAACCCGGTTCCAAACACTTGCATCTGCCGGAATTCCCAACTGCCGATTTTCTTTTCTGTTCCGTAAAGATTGCTCACCCGGATATAATATCTCAGTAACTTCTTCGGCGGGCATGGCTGATTTGATTTGTTGAATCGTATCTTGAATAGCGTTTTTTACAAAATCCGAACTGGTTATTTGTAGTGGGTCAAAAGCCATAAATACTTGGCAGCAAGCAGCACAACTACCCTGTTCTAGCCGGTCGATGGCGGCGGTATGATTACCGCCCGAAAGAAGGGTAGCCATCAAGTCTATCAGAATAGCCATGCCCGATCCTTTCCATAATCCGGTGGGCAAGATTCTTCTGCTTTCTTCAATAGATGCGGGATCGCAGGTGAGTGCTCCATCGGTTGTAAATCCCCCATCGTAAGGCAGCTGTTGATCAGCCAGTCGTTTCACTTGTAATTTACCGTACGAGTATTGCGACATGGCCATATCTAGCACAATGTGTTGACCGTTTGCTGCAGGGACTGCCATTATAAAAGGGTTGTTGCCGATGGCACCGGAGCGAGCACCCCAGGGGGGCATACAAGTTTCGGTATTGGTAAAGCAGATAGCAAGCATGCCTTTTTCGGCCGCCTGCCAACCGTAGGTACCTCCGCGCATCCAATGGGTGGTATTGCGCAAGCTAACCATGCCCATACCATTTGTTTTGGCTAGGTCGGTTGCCCGGTTCATCGCAAAAATGGCATTGGTAATACCCGGCCCCATTTCTCCATCATATATTTCCCAAGCTGCAAGGGAGGTTTGTAATTGTGCTTTTCCTTGGGGGTTAATCCATCCGCGATGCAGGTAATCTACAAAGCGTTCTACCCGATTGAGTCCGTGCGAAAAAACACCATCACAGCTCGATTCGGTATGAATGCGGGCACAGGTTGCTGCCGTGTTTTCGGGAAGTCCGGCTTTAATAAATGCCCGGCAAATGGTTTGCTCCATTTCCTCAAAAGGAATTCGTAACATGGGGTACATTGTTTAGTTGAGTAGGTAGCTGCAAGTTGTGCATTGCAGATATCCGCAACAAAATAAGCGATTGAATTGATTTTCTGTAAAACACCTGTTTGTTATTTCGCAGGCGTACCCGGCTAATTATTTTTTTCTTCCAGTAATACGGAAATAGTATCCAGTAACTGAAAAGCGGTTTCGGCCATCAGATTGCCTTTATTATCGAGCAGGGGATTGATTTCGGCCAGTTCTAGGCAAGCCACCGGAAGCAATTCAAATAAACGGCTGAGTATATCGGAAATTTCTTTGGGCATAAACCCAACCGGAACGGGCGTGCCAGTTCCGTAAGAAACTTGTTCGCAATCCATACTGTCTACATCAAAAGAAATATACACGGCATCACAATGTTGTAATAAGGCTTGGGTTTGTTCAACGCATTGGCGAATACCTTTTTCCCGAACCTGTGCAACCGTAAATACGGAGATATTCTTTTCGGCAATCACACTGGCTTCGGCTGATTCATAATCGCGCAGACCAAAATATACAAGGTGTTCTGACAATAACTTAGCTCCCGGTGCGCCTATGTTTTTTAATCTTTCCCAATGCTGCTGGGTTTCAGTGCCTGGCTCGTTTACCTGACAGGCAATATTGTCTTCCGAAATGGCTGCTGCCAATGGCATGCCATGAATATTTCCGGAAGGGGAAGTGAAGGGCGAGTGTAGGTCGGCATGAGCATCTATCCAAATAACCCCGATAGTTTTTTCGGGGAAGGCAGCTTTAATGCCACTAATAGTTCCCAAGGCAGAGGAATGGTCGCCTGATAAAACGATGGGGAAATAGCCCTTTTGAAGGGAAACTTTTACTGTAGCGGCTACCCGTTCGCACTGTTCGGCCACATGTTCAATTCTTTTTGCAAACGTGTTGTTGTTCTTATTATAGATGGTTTCATTGCGGGTGAGTACATCTATGTATTTATTTCGGTTAAAATAATCATTGCCCGAGTTGATGGCAGCTATTTCCAATGCATCAATACCCAAATCAGAACCTCTTGTACCTGCTCCGATGTCGGAACGGTTTTTTATCAATTGGATGGTCATATCCAAAGGTACAACCGGCATACTAAGTAAAGAAATGTCTGTTGTTAAATTCATATCAACTTATAGTAAAGCAACTGTTTGTTTGGCCCATCATTGGGGAGCCGCCGATTATTCTTTTATAGAGTATTGATTGGCAGATGTTTAGATTAGAGCGCTCTGATGCATGGGGGGAGGCTACGCCTCATTATCAACGGATTAAAATCCGTTGGTGTGATATGGGGCGAGGCTACGCCTCTTTTTTTTGGGGATTAGAATCTGATGTTATGATGTATTCGAAGGGTATGCCTCATTATCAACGGATTAAAATCCGTTGGTGTAATATGGGGGGAGGCTACGCCTCTTTTTAGGGGAGAACCGTTTTTTATTACATCGTATAGTAGCCCGATTAAAAACAACTGCTACAGGATTATCTCGGATAGCAATCGATGATATAAATAATAAAATCGGCTGGAACCGGGGGAGTTACATCCAATTTAGCAGGTATTTTTTATAGGCTGCCCGCAAATCGGCAATGATTCTCTCCAGCTGATGTACTTCTTCACCAATGTTTTCATTCTCGGCTACCAGTCTTACATCTACTCTGCCCGCATGAATTTTTGCTTCGTCGGTTGCCAGATGATGATTTTGTAAGATACGGTTTCTGAGTTCATCGATATTTTTTCTTTGAATAAGAAACTGGTTCTGAAAATGTTCAGCTTCCGATAGGGCTTCATGGGAAGTGTTTTTATTAACTACTTCGCTTAGCAGTTTTTCTAAAAATTGAATTTCCTGTAAGTAAAAATCCAACAGGTGTTGTAATTCGCGGGGTTTATTTGTTAGGTGAGAAGCGGCTGTGTAAGACATATACTTTGTTTTAAGTGAAAGAATGTATGCTGATAACAAAGCTAAATAGGCAGTTAGCAGAAAAAAATGACATTTATCAGTTATATACTGAAAAGGAAGAAATCACAAATCAAGTAACTTTACCCTTATTAAACTTACTATTATGCGCATACGAAAGCTATTCGGGTTCCTGTTATTGATTGGCGCATTATCTGCTTGCATGCAAAAACAGCCGGTGGAGGATGTGCCCGACAAGTTGAAAAAAACCATGAAACAGTTTTTAGAGCAATCTGCCCAGGGGAATAGAACTGGAACGCAGTTTACAGTGGAGGAAGTGGCCTATTATGCTGGTCCGGAGTTTTATGACTGTGAATTCACGGTTAGGATGAAGCGTTTGGCGGGCACAGATACTACCGGACAGATGCTGGCGCGCATCAAAAAGGATTATTCTTCGGTTTTACGAAAATATTAGTGCCGGTTGGGTGGGTTATTTTTTATGACCGGTTATTTCAGCTGTAAATAGGAATCGATGGGTATTGGGTATCGTGTTGGCAGATACCTGGATGCTTTTTCTTACCCATCCGGTAACGGATAGTTGGGTAAAAAAGGCTACCCGGATGCTATCGGTTTGTCCGGGCAGAATGGGATGGCCAGGGCCTTTCGCCTGTAAACAACTACATCCCCCATCAGCTGCTGATATTATAAGGGGTGCGTTTCCAGAGTTGGTAAAGGGGAAATAGAGTATGGCAGTGTCGCCCATTGGAATTTTACCCAGATCCTTACTGGTGCTTTTCCAGGTTATTAGGGCTGGCTTTAGGGTAGGTGCAATTTCGGCGGGTTGCTTGGGGGCATTACAGCCCACGAAGGCATGAAATACAACACATAGTAACGATGCCGGCAACCACTTTTTCATAAAGATAATTTATGGGTACAATAGTATTATTTTATTCGGAAAGCGGGTAATTGTTGAAAAATTGTTGACAATTATATTTTAAATATATTAGAAAATCAACAATATATAAATTAAAATAAAAAATATTTAACTTTCTTGGCACACCGTGTTAAGATTTTATTAAATTAGTGTCTTATTCTTAATAAACTAACTGCTATGCCATTAAAAAACCAACTGTTTTTGCGGAGTGCTATGCTCTCGCTTGTTTTCCTTCTCTGCAGTATCGGTGTTTTCGCACAGAAAGCCGTTATTGGAAAAATCACCAACAAATCAACAGGTCAGCCGATTGCAGGGGCTACTGTTTCTGTTAAGGGTTCTACTGCTGCTTCTGTTACAGGCAACGATGGTACTTTTTCCATCAATGCGCCGGCCAATGCTACCCTTGTGGTATCATATGTTGGTTTTGAAACTATTGAGCAGGCGGTAGGCGGAAAATCTGATTTTACTTTCTCGCTAAGCGAAGCCACCAACCAGCTGAATGAAGTACTGGTTACCGGTTACTCGGCTCAACGTAAGAAAGACATTACCGGATCCGTGTCTGTAGTAAACGTAAAAGATTTGAAAGCAGTTCCTGCTGGTAGTCCTGAACAAATGTTACAGGGTCGTGCTTCCGGTTTGAACGTAATCACTTCTGGTCAGCCCGGTTCTGGAAGTAATATCCGTATTAGGGGTATTACTAACTTCGGTAATGTGGATCCGCTGGTTATTGTGGATGGGGTTCAGGGAAGTTTGTCTAACCTGAATGCCGCTGAAATTGAATCTATTCAAGTTTTGAAAGATGCCGGTGCCGCCTCTATATATGGTGTGCGTGGTTCGAATGGGGTAATTGTGGTAACTACTAAAAGAGGTCGTTCTGGCCGTGCAGTGGTTACTTACGAAGCATACATCGGTAAGCAAAAGCCGGCTTCTGGTAATCCATTTAATTTGCTCGACACAAAAGGCATGGCTGACTTAACTTGGTTAGCATTAAAAAATTCCGGACAGCCTACTAACCATCCTCAGTATGGAAGTGGCGCCACCCCAGTTATTCCTGATTATATATTAAATGGAGGTGCTGCCGGTGTTATAGGTACTATTTCTGCTGCCGACCTCGCAAAATACAATGTGTCGGATTTCAGCAAACCTATCTATCAGATTGTAGCTGCCAATAAGCAAGGTACCAACTGGTTCCAAGAGATTTTTGCTCCAGCCGGAATTCAAAGCCATACAGTAACGGCCAGTGGTGGTAATGATAAAAATACCTACCTCTTGTCGATGAACTATTTTAATCAGCAGGGTACTTTGATAGGTACTTATCTGAAGCGCTATTCTATCCGCGCTAACACTACGTATAACATTTCTAAGAATATCCGTGTGGGTGAAAACCTTTACCTGTTCAACCGCGACAATCCGCAAATTGGCAACCAGAGTGAAGGAAATGCTATTTCGATGGCCTATCGTGAGCAACCAATTATCCCTGTATATGACGTGAATGGTGGATTTGCCGGTACGGCTGCAAAGGGTTTAGGTAATGCCCAAAATCCGGTGGCTAACCAAATGCGCACTTTTGATAACAAAGGAAATTCCTGGGATATTCAGGGTAATGTGTTTGCTGAGGTTGATTTCTTGAAACACTTTACTGCAAGAACTGCATTTGGTGGTACCATGAGTAATTTCTATTATTACAATTATGGATACAGATCCTATGAAAATGCAGAGAACAATGGTTCTAATTCATTCAGCGAAAATGCCGGGTATAACCGTCAGTGGACCTGGACCAACACTATTAAGTATAGCAATGTGTTCAAAGAGAAGCATGCAGTAACTGCATTGGCAGGTGTTGAAGCAGTAGAAGCATATGGAAGAGGGCTTGGAGGAGGTGCTTTAGGCTATTTCACCGACAACCCTGGTTTCCGCGTTTTAAATACCGGATCCTCTGGATTTACCAATTACAGCTATGCATATCAAAATGCTTTGTATTCTCAGTTTGCGAAAGTTGATTATGCCTATGATGATAAATATCTGTTCAGTGCTACCATCAGAAGAGACGGATCATCCCGTTTCGGTTCTGAAAAGCGCTATGGTGTTTTCCCTTCATTCGCAGCAGCCTGGAGAATTTCTCGTGAAAAATTCATGAGCAATGTTAAGTGGATTGATGATATGAAAATTCGTGGTAGCTGGGGTAAACTCGGTAACCAAGCAAACGTAGATCCTTCCAATGCCTTCAGTCAGTTTGGTGGTAGTCCGGGTGGATCATACTATGATATCAACGGAGCCAGCACTTCTTCTGTGCAAGGATTTAATGCAACCAGAATTGGTAACCCAAAAACAGGTTGGGAGGAAAATATCTTAACCAACTTTGGTGTAGACGCCTTGTTGTTTAAGAATAAATTAGATGTAAGTATCGAGTACTATAAGAAAACTATTAACGGTCTGTTGTTTACCGATCAGGCGCCAGCAACTGTTGGTGGAGCTGCTTTGCCTTCTGTAAATATCGGAGACATTCAGAATACTGGTTTTGATGCCTCGGTAACTTATCGTGGGGTTGCTAACAAAGATTTGAAATATGATGTGGGGGTTATTTTCACTACTTACAAGAGTTTAATCAATAGCATCCCCGGAAACTATTTCACTTCAGGTGGATCTAGAATAGGTGATTTTGTGAGAAATCAAGTGGGTAGCCCTATTGGTTCTTTCTACGGATATCAAGTAGTAGGTATTTTTCAGGATGCAGCGGATGTGTCTAAATCTGCCACACAAGATGGAGCTAAGCCCGGTAGATTTAAATATCGTGATGCGGATGGCGACAAAAACATCAGCGATGCCGACCGCGTAATCTTTGGTAATCCAAACCCTAAGTTCACTTTAGGTTTAAACCTAGGAGCTTCTTATAAGAATTTTGATTTTTCTACATTCTTTTATGGTTCTTTCGGAAACGATGTTGTAAACCTTGTTAAATATTGGACTGATTTCTATCCTTCCTTCCAAGGGGCTAAGAGCATCAATGCATTAAACAATTCATGGTTGCCTACAAGAACGGCAACTAATGTTCCCATTGCCGAGAATGATGCAAGTTTCAGTACCAACCAAGTTCCTAACTCTTATTCCCTGGAAGATGGTAGCTATTTTAGATGTAAAACGATGATTTTAGGATATACCATGCCAACTGCTACTTTGAAGAAGTTTGGCATTGAGAAGTTGCGCTTGTATGTTCAGGCAGCTAACTTGTTTACCATTACTAAATACTCGGGTCTGGATCCAGAATTGTCTGGTTCTAATGCCGCCTTTGGAATTGATTATGGTAACTATCCCAACAATCAGCGTAATTTAAATATTGGCGTAAACGTAACTTTCTAAACAGCGCCATCTAATCAAGTAAAAAAATTATAACATGAAACAATCAAAATTGAGAATCATTCTTGCAGGAGTTACAGCAGTTATCGTGCTGGCAGTTTCCTGTTCCAAGAGTTTTTTGGACAAAGCCCCTATTGGTTCTTTGGACCAAAATACCTTGGCCAATAAAGCAGGGGTAGAGGGATTATTAATCGGTGCTTACTCATTGCTGGACGGCTTTGGTGGTGCCGGCGGTGGCTGGCAAAGTGCTGGATCTAATTGGGTATATGGTGGCGTTGTTTCCGATGATGCCTATAAAGGTTCCGACCCCGGTGACCAGGCAGATATCGTGCCCATCGAAACCTATGCACCTACAGCTTCTAATGGTTATTTTAACCAAAAATGGCAAGCCGTTTATGATGGTATCCAGCGTTGTAATGATGTATTGCGCATCATGGCTTCGGCTGGTGACATTACTGCTGCTGATAAACTTAAAATAGAAGCACAAGCCCGTTATCTGCGCGCCCACTATCATATGGAAGCTAAGAAAATGTGGAACAATGTGCCTTTCGTTGATGAAAAAATCACCTATGCAGCTGGTAACTACAATGTTCCGAATACGGCTGATATCTGGCCTAATATCCTGGCTGATTTAGATTATGCGATTACAAATTTACCTGCAACACAAAGTCAGGTGGGTCGTGTTAATTCATGGGCTGCCAAATGCTTAAAAGCCAAAGCGCTGATGTTTAAGCGTGATTATGCTGCTGCTTTACCTATTCTGAAAGATGTAGTTGCCAACGGACTTACTGCCGGTGGTAAGAAATACGATTTACAAGCTAATTTCTTCGACAATTTCAATGCAGAAACTAAAAACTCTGCTGAGGCGGTATTCTCTTGTCAGCAATCCGTTAACGATAACTCCGGTGGTAGTAACGGTGGCTGGGGAGATGTGTTGAACTTCCCTTACAATGGCGGTCCCGGTGGCTGCTGCGGATTCTATCAGCCTTCTGTAAGTTTGGCCAATTCATTTAAAGTAGATGCCAACGGTCTTCCTTTATTGGATACCTGGAATGCTTCTGATCTGAAAAACGACCAAGGCATTAACTCTACAGCAGCGTATACGCCTGATGTAACTACTCCGGTAGATCCACGTATAGACTTAACGATAGGTAGAAGAGGCATTCCTTATCTGGACTGGGGTACACACCCAGGTAACGACTGGATTCGCGATCAGAACAATGGCGGACCATACTCCCCTATTAAGAATGTTTACTTCAAGCGCCAAGCAGGTGCTTTAACCGATAATTCATTCTGGACTTCCGGTGTTACTGCTAATAACTACACTTTTATCCGCTTTGCCGACGTATTGTTATGGACAGCAGAGTGTGAAGTTGAAGTGGGTGCACTGGCAAATGCAGTAACATTTGTTAACAGAGTAAGAAGCCGAATGAAAGACAATCCTTCTAAGTGGGTAAAAGCTGCTGGCGGAGCAAACGCAGCCAACTACCAGATTGGATTATATACTGCATTCGCTGATCAGGCCACTGGTCGTAAAGCCGTACGCTTTGAAAGAAAGATTGAATTGGCCATGGAAGGACATCGATTCTTCGACCTAGTTCGCTATGGTACTGCTGATGTAGATCTGAATGCCTACATCGCAAGTGAAAAGGGAAAGCGAACTTACTTGACCAATGCCAAATTTACCAAGGGTAAAAACGAGTACTTCCCCATTCCTCAGAGTCAACTCGATTTGAGCAAGGGAACACTGAAGCAGAACCCTGGTTTCTAAATTTATTTCACTAAGATTTATCGAAAGAGGCCGTGTAATACATGGCCTCTTTCTTATTTTTATGGATATTGTGCTGCTATGCTACTCGCTCTAAAAAAAACACTGCTTCTAACAACCCTTCCTGTTAGTATTTCTCGTTTTGGATATGGGTTACTGTTTTACATTTTGATAACTTCCTGCAGTAAACCTACTTTATTCGAAGCCATTCCTTCTGCTCACTCGGGCATTCATTTTGCCAACGTTATTAATGAAACAGATTCTGTTAACGTACTCGATTTTGAGAACGTGTATAATGGAGGTGGAATTGGCGTGGGCGACTTTAATAATGATGGGTTGCAGGACATCTATTTTTCCGGTAACCTGGTTTCCAATAAGCTCTATATAAACAAAGGCAATTTTTCTTTCGCAGACATTACTGCTTCCGCAGGAGTGGGAGGAGATGGTAAATGGTGTCGCGGTGTTTCTGTGATTGATATTAACAACGATGGTAGGCTGGATATCTATGTTTGTGCAACCCTGCTGAAAGATTCGGACAAGCGCGAGCATCTATTATATGTGAATCAAGGATTAGATAAATCGGGCAATCCTTATTTTATCAATCAGGCTAAAGAATATGGACTGGGATTAACCAGTCATGGTACCATGGCCGCTTTCTTCGATTACGATAATGACGGCGATTTGGATGTATACATAGCCAATAACGAAATTGTAAAAAATGATTTCCCGAATCGCTTCCGTCCGGTTTTGAAAGATGGCTCCCATCCCAATACAGATCAATTATTGCAAAACGATTATAGCGAAACGCTGCATCATCCGGTATTTACCAATGTATCTAAGCAAGCAGGCATTTTGGTAGAAGGATATGCCCATGCAGTTAGCATCGCTGATTTTAATCGCGATGGATGGAAAGATATTTATGTGAGCAACGATTATTTATCAAGCGATTTACTCTGGATTAATAATCATAACGGAACCTTTACCGATCAGATGGCGATTTATTTTAAGCACAGTTCCGCCAATGCAATGGGAAATGATGTGATTGATATGAATAATGATGGGCTAAGTGATGTGATTGCACTCGACATGAATCCGGAAGACAATTACCGGAAAAAAATGATGCTGAATCCCAATAGTTATCAAACCTATCAGAATTTAGAGTACTTCAATTATCATTTCCAGTATGTTCGAAATACATTACAAATCAATCAGGGACCTCGCGTAATGGAGAACGATACCATCGGGCCACCGGTATTTAGTGATCTGGCTTTTTATGGGGGGGTAGCAGAAACTGACTGGAGCTGGACGCCCCTGGTAGCAGATTATGATAATGATGGCAATCGGGACATCATCATCACCAACGGGTTCCCGAAAGATGTAACCGACCACGATTTTGTGGCTTTCAGAAATACCTCCTATTCTGTTGCTACCAAAAAGCAATTACTCTCACAGATTCCGGAAGTAAAGATTCACAACTATGCCTATAAGAATCAAGGCAATTTGCAATTCAACAATGCAACCGATGCTTGGGGACTAACCAAGCCCAGCTTTTCTAATGGTGCCGTATATGCCGATTTAGATAATGATGGCGATTTGGATATGGTAGTTAACAACATAAACGATGAAGCAGGAGTATATAAAAATACGTTGCGAGATAAAAAGTCGGAAGCGGCAAACTATTTACAAATAGAATTGAAAGGGGATTCCCTTAACCGCCTCGGCCTAGGAACCTGGATTGAATTATATGTGGCTGGAGGGAATCGGTTGAGTTTAGAAAATAGTCCCTACCGAGGATATCTTTCAACAGTAGATCCCGTGGCACATTTTGGTTTGGGAAAAAGTAGCCTGGTAGATTCTATTGTAGTACGTTGGCAAAATGGCGTTCAACAAACGATCAAAAAAGTGCAGGCCAATCAGCGTTTGGTGATTAAAAAATCAGACGCCCAACCTGTTCCGTTACAAGTGCAGCCGGTATTAGCCACGCAGGCTCTATTTAGGAATATTACGCAGCAAGCTGCTTTGGGATATAAGCAGGAAGAAAAAGATTTTATAGACTTCAATATCCAAAAATTAATTCCGCATAAATTTTCTGAGTACGGACCTGCATTAGCAGTGGGAGATGTAGATGGTAATGGACTGGAAGATCTGGTTATGGGTGGATCCTTCTCATTTAGTGCCCAAGTTTTTTATCAGCAGAAAGATGGCCGCTATTTGCAAAAGCCGTTAATAGCAAATGCCAACATCAACACCAAGCGTTGGGAAGATGAGGGCATGATTTTGTTTGATGCAGACGGTGATGGTGACTTAGACCTATATATTGCCAGTGGCGGATATGAGAATGAACACAATACAGTTGTTTATCAAGATAAGTTGTATGTGAATGATGGGAAAGGAAACTTTTCTGTTCACCCCAGCGCACTTCCTAAAGAGTTAACGAGCAAAATGTGTGTGCGGGCTTTTGATTACGACAAAGATGGCGACTTAGATTTGTTGATTACCGGAAGGGTGGATCCCTGGAATTATCCGAAGCCGGTATCTAGTTTCCTGTATCGGAATGATTCTAAAGATACCACCATACGATTTACAGATGTAACAGCTGCTGTGGCGCCTGCTTTGCAAAATATTGGAATGGTATGTGATGCATTGTGCAGCGATTTTGATGGGGATGGGTGGACGGATCTGGTATTGGCTGGCGAATGGATGTCCCCTACATTTTTACAGAATCAGCATGGTAAATTGGTACCCTATAATCTTGGTGCCGCCATCAGTGAAAAAACCGGTTGGTGGAATTCTATTGCTGCAGGCGATTTTGATAAAGATGGCGATATAGACTATGTGCTGGGCAATATGGGAAAGAATAGTTTTTATCGGGCCGACGCGCAACATCCGGCACGGATACTCGGGGGCGATTTTGATAAGAACGGGAGCTATGATGCCATACCCTCTTTGTATCTGCCGGATACAAAGGGAAGAAAAAAAGAATTTCCTGCACAAAGCAGAGACGATTTGGTGAAGCAGATTATCAGTATGCGCAGCCGCTTTCAGAATTACAAGGGGTACGCAGTTGCTGGTATAGAAGAAGTATTATCGCCCGAGCAGAAAAAAATGGCGATTCAATTACAGGCTACTGAGTTTTCATCTGTTTGGCTCAAGAATAATGGCAAGGGTGGTTTTGAAATGATTGCATTGCCTCGCGAAGCACAGTATTCAACGCTGAATGGTATGGTGGTGGATGACTTTACCGGTGATGGCAATCTGGATATTGCTATCAATGGCAATGATTATGGAACTGAAGTTTCTGTAGGACGATATGACGCATTAAACGGATTGGTTTTGCAGGGAGATGGGAAAGGAAACTTTACGCCCCTCTCCATATTACAAAGCGGGATTTTTTTACCCGGCAACGGAAAAGCATTGGTACAAATTGCCGGAGCGAATGGACATACTCAAATAGCTGCCAGCGAAAACCGAGGTCCACTTCGGCTATTTGAATTGAAAGAAGCCCGAACAATGGTTCCGGTTTTACCTAAAGATATAAGTGCTACCTTTTACTGGAAAGATGGGAGCAAGAGTAAGTGTGAATTATATTATGGAACCTCTTTCCAATCTCAATCAGGCAGACATTTGTTGGTAAGTAATCGTGTAGAAAAAATTGAAATCATACAGTTGTCTGGTGAAAAACGAATGGTAACCTTACCACATAAATAAAGCGGGTATGCAAAACAAATTATTCAGCAAAGCCTTAGTAATCGCTTGCTTGTTAACGATAGGGGGATGTAATTCAAAACCCGAACAGAATCTTACACCGGTAGATGTATTGCTGGGGAATGAAGATCAGTTAACGCAGGTAATCATTTACGATGTATTTACGCCCCCGGTAAGCAGCCGGATTTATGTATATGCGTCTCTTGCTTCGTATGAGGCGATACGATATTCAAATCCGGCAGCAAAATCGATTACAGAAAAATTACATGGATTTGCCCCAATGCCTCAACCGGAGGCAGGCAAGCAATATGATTATACATTGGCCGCCACCAAAGCGTTTTTTACTTCGGTTCGTAAAATGGTTTTTTCTGTGGATTCATTAACGAAGTATGAGAATACGGTGTATGAAACATATAAACAGCAATTAGATAAAGAAACCTTCGAGCGATCTGTTGCATTTGGAGAAGCCGTGGGGAAGCAGGTGTTGGCAAGAGCTATTACAGACGGATATATCAAGTCGAGAGGAAAGCCTAAATACCTTGGCTCCAATGACCCTGGCAAATGGCGCCCAACGCCGCCTGATTATTTAGATGGGGTTGAGTGGTGTTGGAATACGATGAAACCTTTGGTGTTAGATTCGGCATCACAATGCAAGCCGGTACCGCCACCTGTGTATAGCACCGATACCGCCAGTATGTTTTTCCGGGAGGCAAAAGAAGTGTATACTATCGGAAAAAATTTAACAGAAGAGCAGCGAACTATTGCCCGTTATTGGGACGACAATCCCTTTGTGATAGAACATTCTGGACATATGATGTTTGGCAATAAAAAAATTACGCCTGGGGGTCACTGGATGGGAATTGCGGCAATTGCTGCCAAGCAAAGTAAGGTAGATGCTGTTGCAACCGCAAGGGGATTTGCATTAACTGCGGTGGCATTGTATGATGCTTTTATCGCCTGCTGGGATGAGAAATACAGAAGTTCTGTAGTGCGCCCGGTTACGGTGATTAATGAACTGATTGATAAAAACTGGATTACCTTTTTACAAACTCCGCCATTCCCAGAATATACCAGTGGGCACAGTACTATTACTGCATCTGCAGCAACCGTATTGGCTGAGTTATACGGAAAGAACTATGCTTTTTTAGATACCAGTGACCTGGCCTACATTGGCATGCAGCGAAATTTTACTTCTTTTGAAGCAGCCGCTGCAGAAGCTTCCATCAGCAGGGTGTATGGGGGAATCCATTACAGAAACAGTGTAGATCAGGGGGCAGCTGCCGGAAAAAAAGTGGGCCAGCTGATTGTTGATCGGGTAATAAAATAGTGAATTGACATATAGTCCTTCCTCAACTTTGGAGATATGCATTAACCAGCATTTCCCTGTTGCCGACCGGATTCAGGTATCTTTAATCAATTATTTACTGGTTGGCAGTCAACCTTGGGTGACAGGCACTACATGAAAAAAATCATCTCTGGAATTTTACTGAGTATTAGCCTGTTTAATGTAGGCATTGCACAGGTATGTTCCGGTAGTTTAGGAGATCCCATACTAAAAGTTACATTCGGGTCAGACGCTACCCCCAAAGGCCCATTACGTGCGGGGATTACCAATTTAATTTATACGGGTAGTGGTTGCCCGAATGACGGGCAGTATGCCATTACCAATATGTCGTTTGGCTGTTGGGGAAATAGCTGGCATTTGATGGTGGGCGACCATACCGGTGATGTGGGAGGCCGATTTATGATTGTAAATGCTTCTCCTGAGCCGAACACTTTTTATGTGGATACTATTAACGGATTATGTGGCGGAGTAACTTATGAGATGGCAGTTTTTATTGCTAATATATTGCGGCCCTCCAGTTGTGGGGGAAAGGGGGTTATGCCGAATCTTACTTTTACGATTGAAAATTTATCCGGTTCGGTTTTGCATAGTTATCAAACGGGTGATATACCATTGGAGAATCAAAAGGTTTGGAAAAAATTCGGCACTTTATTTCAGGCGCCTGCCGGTGTGGGGAAGTTGATTTTACGCATCGTGAATAATGCACCTGGTGGAATTAATTGCGGAAATGATTTCGCATTGGATGATATTACTTTTCGGGCCTGTGGGCCAATTATAGCCGCGCAGATTGATGGCAGGCAGGTTGCCGAATTAGATATTTGTGAAAATGTGCAGCAGCCGATTTTATTTGCTGCCCAACTTCCTACTTCATTTATTCAGCCTCGGATTCAGTGGCAGCTAAGTTTGGATAGTGGGAAAACATTTACTGATATTCCCGGGGAACAATCAACCAACTTTTTACGAAAAAACACACCAGGCGGAAGCTATCAATACAGGGCTATGGTTTACGAAGCTGCCAATGCTTCTTCACCGGCTTGCCGTTTCTCGTCTAATATCACCATTGTAAATATCAATCCGATGCCGGCTCAAACGGCGCCTACTAAATTTTTTGGTTGTGCGGGGTCGGATTTTTATTTGCAATCAGTAGAAGGTACCGGCCTCAGCTATCAATGGCAGGGACCGAATGGATTTACTGCTTCGGTAAAAGATCCGATCATTACAAATATTACCTATGCTGATTCGGGATTGTACCAGGTGCGAATTATAACCGACCGAGCTTGCGAGCGAACAGATAGTTTTTATATTCGAGTTTACCCGGGCACTTACTTATCAGCGGGTTCCGGTGGAACGATTTGTGAAGGAGAAGAGATTGCATTACGCGCCCAAGGGGAAGGACAGTTCAGGTGGACTCCCAGTACTGGTTTGTCAGACAGTACATCCCCTAATCCCAAGGCCCATCCGATTATAACCACGAATTATCAGGTGATGCTCACCAATCGGTATGGCTGTAAAGATTCTGCAGAAGTAGTGGTGCGGGTGAACCCAAAACTAGGGGTAGGTGCCGGACCCGACAGGGGAATGTTCGAGGGCGACACATTGATATTACAAGGTTCGGTGACTGGTGATCCGCTCGATTTTTATTGGCTGCCCAATCAATGGATGAATGATGCAAAACTATTAAAGCCGATTGTTAGCGCTACCGATAATATACGGTACACCCTCTATGCCACTTCTAAATTGGGCTGTCCCATACAACAGGATGATGTACAGATTAGCGTGTATAAAAAACTGCGCATTCCCAATTCATTTTCACCCAATGGCGATGGGATACATGATCGATGGGTAATTGAGAATGGAAATACTTATCCAAATGGAAGCGTATCTGTTTTTAGCAGGGATGGTCGGTTGGTGTATACTGCAAAGGCTACTGCAGTTAACTGGGATGGAACCCTACAACATAAGATTCTGCCCGTAGGAACCTATTATTATGTAATTGATTTGGGAATCAATCGACCTCTTGTTACCGGTTGGATTTGGTTGGTAAGATAGGAAGACTGTTATCGATACACCCGAACATAATCTACTTCGTATTGAGCCGAAGTGAATTGAGGGTCTACGGTTCCACCAAATGTTCCACCCATTGCCATGTTTAAGAGGACGAAAAACTTTTGATTAAATGGCATGGTAGTGGTGCTATTGCCTGTACTAAAAAGCGGGGTGCCATCATAGAAAAACTGAATTATATCGGGTGACCATAGAGCAGTATAGGTATGAAATTCTGTGGCTACATTGCTTTTTAATGCAGAGGCGGATACGGCTTGTCCACCCGAACGCCCAGGATAATGCAGGGCAACATATATTTTATTCAGATCATTGCCTTTATGTTCCATGATATCAATTTCTCCGCAGGCAGGCCATCCTGCGCTGGTAATATTATCTCCCATCATCCAAAAAGCAGGCCAGGTTCCAGCATCTGCTGGTAGTTTAGCCCGACACTCAATTTTGCCGTATTGAAAAGAAAATTTTCCTTTGGAAAGTAATCTTGCTGATGTATATGGACTACCACTAAATGATTCTCTTTTGGCAATTATTTTAAGGGTGCCGTTGGAAACAGCGGCATTGTCGGTTCGGTTGGTGTAATATTGAAGCTCACTGTTACCCCATCCTCCCGCTCCAACGTCATACCCCCACTTGGTGGCATCAGGAGCTCCGGTTCCATCAAATTCATCTGACCAGAAAAGAGTCAGCTTTAAAAATACAACGATATCTGTTCCTGTAGCAATGGTTTGATTACCTGCCCCCTTAGCGGTAACGTTCACCTGATATAAACCGGTTTTGCTATACTTATAAGTAAGACTTCCGGAGGTGGATGTTTGCGTAACGCCATTACCCAAATCAAATTCGTAACTCACGGCATTTT
Organism: Bacteroidota bacterium; assembly: GCA_026391195.1. Taxonomy (GTDB): domain Bacteria; phylum Bacteroidota; class Bacteroidia; order Chitinophagales; family Chitinophagaceae; genus Sediminibacterium. The sequence continues at coordinate 58,929 of JAPLEI010000078.1, forward strand.
TAGCGCTGGCAACAAAAGATACATTGCCACTACTATCTGTTGCAACGGTGGCGGATAGCGTGAGTCCTTCCGGGGCAGGAGTAACAGGGGTTGAATCACCTTTAGAGCAGGCTGCTAATCCTACCAAAAAACCGGTTGAAAAAAGAAGCTGAAATAGCAGTTTTTGCATGTGAAAAGGAGTTAATGTCGAAAAAAAATAAAATTACTTAAAAAACGTGTATCGTTCGGGAAAATCAGCACTTTCAAAAAGTTTTGCCTAGTATTTAGTACTTTCAGTTTACCTAAATTTCCGGTATGATTGTAAAGCCTGCAAGTTTGTTTAGAAATGGTGCTATATTATTTTTTTTATTGATAGCAGGGGTCTCCTATTCCCAGAAAATCAGTCAACAAATTTTCATCAATCAACTGGGATATTATTCTGTTGGATCAAAGAGGGCGGTGGTTAGTGGGCTCACTAATGCTGCAGATTTTTATATTACTGCTTCTAATTTACGAGACACGTTTTATAGAGGTAAACTTTCTGATGAGCGGGTTTCGGCTTATTCTTCCCTGCGAACTCGTATCGCTGATTTTAGTGCGTTTGAAAAGCCCGGTAGTTATGTTTTGTTTATACCCGGAGTAGGTCATTCTGCTGAATTTCGAGTGGGAGCACATATACTTCAACCTGCGGGTGCTGCAACGCTCAAAGGTTTTTATTTTCAACGATCTGCAAATGATTTGGAGGAGCGATATGCAGGAAAGTGGCATCGGTCGGCCGGGAATACAGATAACGAGGTTTTGATACATCCATCTGCAGCTAGCGAGAAAAGACCGGCCGGAACGGTAATCAGCTCATCGGGAGGTTGGTATGATGCGGGGGATTATAATAAGTATGTGGTTAATTCGGGCATCACTATGGGAACTTTGCTATCGGCGTATGAAGACGACCCGGCTTATTATAGTCAGTTGGAAGTAAATATTCCAGAGTCGGGAGATGGTATTCCGGATATTTTAAATGAGGGGGTATTTAATTTGCGATGGATGTTAACCATGCAGGATCCTTCGGATGGTGGCGTGTATCATAAATGTACCCATGCCTCTTTTGATGATATGGTAATGCCGGGAGTAACGCGGCAGCCACGCTGGCTTGTGCAGAAGTCTACTGCCGCCGCATTGAATCAGGCGGCGGTTATGGCTCAGGCTGCCAGGGTATTTAAGGGGTTTGCTCAGCGTTATCCGCAATTGGCGGATAGTTGTTTGCGGCAAGCCCGTGCTGCATTTCGTTGGGCGCAACAACATCCTGATGTGGTATATAATCAGGATGCGATGAATAAAGATTTTAGTCCACCTATTTCAACGGGAGCCTATGGCGATGGAGAATTTGGCGATGAATTTTTTTGGGCTGCTTCCGAACTGTATCTAACCACCCGTGACACATTCTATCTACCACTCATACTAAAGTATTTGCCGGCAAAAACGAGGCTACCGAGTTGGAATCAGGTAGCTATGTTGGCAAACTATTCGCTTGTAAGATTCCGCAAAAATATTCAGAACCAGCCCTATGTAAAATTGCTTACAATAGCAAAACAACAAATACTTGAGTTGGCAGATAACTATGTACAATTTGTAAAGGCAAGTCCGCTGCATACCCCAATGGGTCAGTTGTTACAGGACTTTGTTTGGGGAAGTAATTCAACCGCTGCTAATCAGGGCATTTTATTAATCAATGCTTTTCGGGTAACTGGCAATGATGCCTATCTGCAGGCAGCGAGAGAGAATGCCGATTATTTATTAGGTAGAAATCCAACCGGCTATTGTTTTGTTACCGGCTTGGGCAGCAAATCACCTATGCATCCGCATCATCGGATTTCGGTGGCTGATGGAATTACAGAACCAGTACCTGGCTTATTGGTGGGTGGGCCTAACCCCGGTCGACAGGATGGATGCAGCTATACTTCTATCGAAACAGAAATGGCATATACCGACGATGATTGTTCTTATGCTAGTAATGAGATTGCCATCAACTGGAATGCGCCGGCTGTATACCTGTTTAATGCATTGGAAAAATATAGTAGCGGCAAAGCGCCAGCAAAAAAGTAAGGATACCTATTGATTGGTACCATATGTCTGGCATCTTTTGAATTTAGTAGGGTATACTCTGCTATAAATCTGTTGAATATTATAAAATCGCAACAAAAATTGCCTTTAAGAGTAGGCTTGTCTGACGATTACATGATAGTATTGTTCTATTATTATTTTATTATTTCTATTCTTTTGATCCATGAAAAAAATCTGTATGTTGTTAGTGGCGGTAATTACCGGGTTGGGTGTTGTGGCTCAGGAGACCACTGAAAAAAAGGAATCGGAAGCATGGCATCCCTATCATCGGATTAGCATACTTATGGCGAATGGTCATATTCCTGCCATGAATGCTTCCACCGGCGCTTTTAAAAACACGATTGTACCCGTTTGGGGGTTTGATTATGATTATTGGTTTCATCCCCGTTGGGCAGTGGGGTTGCATAATGACTTAATTATTCAGCAATTTAAAGTGGCAAAAGAAGAGGGTGGTGCTGTAGTAGAAAGGGTTCGTCCGTTCAGCACTTCGGTTACTGCTTTATATAAAGCAACGGAGCACCTTATTTTTACGGTCGGATTCGGGCAGGAATGGGAGAAGAGCGAACATTTACGATTGTATGATTTGGGAGTTGAATATGGATGGGAATTACCCAAGGATTGGGAATTAAGCATCAACGGAAAGTTTGAAAAAAAGCTTACGGTATATAGTACCTGGTTATTTGGTATTGGCATCAGTAAAAAAATTATTGGCCGCAACGCTTCCTCACCTCAAAAGAAGGACTGATTAATTGATTCCTATGGAAAAGAGCGAAAGTAATTCACTACCAGAATCCAATGTAAAAAATCAATCTGCCCTAGAGGCTACTGTATACGCATTGGAACGTACGCTGCTCGCCTGGATTAGAACCACGCTCGCATTATTGGGAAGTGGCATTGCCTTAGATAAAGGAATGGAATATATTCACCAAACCCGGGTATTATCGGGCACGGCATTGTTTGAAAATGCACATGTAATTGGCATTGTATTATCGTGCTTTTCTACGCTGTTACTTTTTTTGAGCACCTTGTTCAGCTATCAAAGATTAGCTCGCCTGGCTGATCAGTTGGATGCCGGACGAAAAGCAATTTTTCCTGTAATTGCAACCGCTTGCTTGGTAATTTTATTGGGGGCTACGATTTCAATTCTCCTGCTGATTAGTTAATTTTTCTATTAATCTCCGGCGCTTTGCCTGTAAATTGCAGGGATGCCAGCTTATTTATCACTTACTGAGGGGCAATGGATAATTGCTTTATTGGGTGCTTTTATTATTGGGATGGGTAAAGCCGGCCTGAAAGGGTTAGATATGCTAAGTGTTACCCTGATGGCCATGGTTTTTGGCGGCAAGGGTTCAACTGGTGTGGTATTACCCCTTTTATGTGTGGCAGATATCGCTGCGGTTATATATTATAAACGCCATGTTAAATGGCAATATTTTTTTCGACTGATTCCGTGGATGGTAGTGGGCATCTTGGTAGGTGTATGGGTTGGTAACCGGCTGGATGAGGCGCTGTTTAGAAAAATAATGGCTGTTATTATTTTAGTTACTGTGCTGATGGTTTTGTTGATAGAGTTCAGGCTAAAGCAAGCTATTCCCGACAATCGTTTATTGGCCGTGTCTACCGGCTTGTTGGCAGGATTTACCACTATGATTGGAAATCTGGCTGGTGCGTTCGCTAATGTATATTTCTTGGCGATGCGGGCTCCGAAGAATGATTTTATAGGTACCACCGCATGGATTTTTTTATGCATTAACCTATTCAAATTTCCTTTTCAGGTATGGGTATGGAAAAATATTCATTTCAACACCCTAAGTACGGATCTGCTATTACTGCCCTTATTGGCAGCTGGTTTTGCGGTTGGTATTAAGCTGAGTGGCATGTTAGATGAGCGGCTTTTTCGTAAAGTGGTAATTGTGCTTACTGTAATTGGTGGTTTAGTGATGTTGGCAAGAAATTAGGTATAAACACGTAAAAGTCATTTTATTATAAAATTTTTCCGAAATTGTGTCTTAGGTGATTTTTCGTCCCGATGAGGAATTACCAAAAACAACTTTTGGAAAGTTCAGAACTTTCCAAAAGTGTCCCCCCTATTTTTCGTACAAATACGCCCCTTCAATGAAAAAGTTCCTAAAGTATACCGGTATTTTTCTCCTAACCATTATAGTAGGAATACTCCTTTTTTTATCTTTTATCTATTTCCGCTCGGCTAGTATTGCTGCAAAAAACAGCAAGCTAATAGGCGTGGAAGCCCCAACCTTATATACTGGTGGGTTTACCTTTCGCGATTTGAATAAGAACGGTAAGATTGATATTTATGAAGACCGCCGCGCTGCCCTGGAAGCCAGGGTAGATGATTTGCTAAAGCAAATGACACTGGAAGAAAAGGCTGGCTGCATGTTCATTACCATGGCCGGCATGAATTCAGATGGCGCTTTACAGGAAACCCAGTCTCCCTTTAATCCCATCTCTTTTATACTGGAATCTAATTCCACTTTGGTGCTCGCCAAAAAAATGAACCACGTAAATACATTGCAATCTCCATCCCCGGAAGCTATGGTGAATTGGCACAATGCCATTCAAAAGCTGGCCGAGCAAACCCGCTTAGGTATTCCGGTTACCGTGGCTACCGATCCGCGACATGGCGTACCCAATGCCCCCGGAGCCAGTATTTATACACCATTCTTTTCTAAATGGTGCTCTACGCTAGGACTAGCCGCTACCGGCGACACCAACCTAGTGCGGGCATTTGGCGATATTGCCCGTCAGGAATACCTGGCACTGGGTTTCCGGCTTTCGTTGTCGCCCATGGCCGACTTGGCTACGGAACCCAGGTGGGGACGCATCAATGGTACATTTGGTGAAGATGCTGCGTTGGCTGCACGCATGACGAAAGCCTATATTCTCGGCTTTCAGGGCGATTCTATTTCGCACAAATCCGTAGAGTGCATGGTAAAGCATTTTTCCGGCGGGGGCCCTCAACTGGATGGAAATGATGCGCATTTTCCTCCTGGCAAACAGCGGTACACTGGGAATAATTTTGCATATCATTTAATACCCTTTGAACAAGGCGCTTTTCCGGCACATGCTGCTCAGGTGATGCCCTATTATGGGATTCCGGTAGCACAAACTTCTGAAGATGTAGGCTTTGGATATAATAAAGATATTATTACAGGACTGCTCAGGAATAAGTATCATTTTGATGGAATTGTATGTACCGATTGGGGATTGGTTTCTGATGCAACCCTATGGGGCATTACTATTAAGCCGGCTTCTGCCCATGGGGTAGAGAAATTGAATCAGTTGCAGCGGGTAGCTAAAATTATCAATGCAGGCTGTGATATGCTGGGGGGCGAGGCATTGCCGGATGTGGTGGTTCAGTTAGTAAAAGCTGGCACCATCAGCGAAACCAGAATCGATAGCTCTGTAAGGAGAATCCTTCGCGAAAAATTCAAGTTGGGTTTGTTTGATGACCCCTATATCACCGAGTCTAAGGTTAGCGTACTAAACTCAACAGCTTTTGCAAAAAAGGGAATCGAAGCACAGCAAAAGTCGTTGGTGTTATTAAAAAATGACCAAAACATACTCCCCCTGGCCGGGAATAAAAAAGTATATCTGGAAGGATTTAATGAGCAGGAAGTGAGTGGGTATAAATCACAGATTACCGATTTGCAAAATGCCGATGTATGCATATTAAAAATCAATACCCCCAAAAATGCAGTACCGGGAACATATATATTGCAAAGAATTTTCAACCTGGGGTCGCTGGCATTTAACGAGAAAGAAGAAGCTGATCTTTTAAAAATCATACGCTCAAAACCCACTATCGTAGTGGTTAACTTACAGCGCCCGGCAGTAATTCCGGCCATCAATGCCGAATCTAAGGCCCTGGTTGCCGACTTTTCCAGTCAGGATAATGTGATTCTGGATTTAATTTTTGGAAAGTTTTCGCCGCAAGGTCACCTGCCCTTCGAATTACCCTCCTCCATGGAAGCGGTATTGCAACAGAAAGAGGATCTGCCGTACGACTCAAAAAATCCCCTGTATCCCTTTGGCTTCGGACTATCCTATAACAAGAAATAGCGGGATAGGGGAACAGCGTTTTTGAATGCTATTCAGTGTTTTTTCAAAAAAGTGTAGGCAAACTATTTGGATTGCCCGGTTTATCAAACCCGCTATCCGCTCTTGCCGAATTGGCAGAGGGCCTGTCATTAATTCAATCAACCCCATAATCCTGTGACCGGGAAGCTGAAAAGCATCATTGAAGGTTCATATTGAAGGAATTTGAACAAACTGATACAGTTGCAAATACAAAAAAAAGCCATTTTGTAGTTCGTAATCTGCTCAACCTAAAAATCATGTTATGAAAAAATGCCTGGCAATTTTCTTTCTCATGGGCTTATTTGCCTGTAATGGAAATCAAAGTAATTCGGTTTCCGGTTCCGATAGCGCAACGGTTTATTTTAACGGCGACATTATTACTATGGAAGGGGATTCCGCTGTATATGCTGAGGCGCTGGTTGAAAAAGCGGGCAAAATTCTTTTTGTAGGCGATAAGGCTTCCGCTCTAAAGGAAGCAGGCAGTAAAGTTATTCAGGTTGATTTAGCCGGCAAAACACTGCTTCCCGGTTTTATTGATACACATGGACATATGGTTTATTTCGGAAAAAACCTGATAGATCAGTCGTTAACAGGGGTTAAAGATATTCCGGAAATCATTCAACGCATGCAATCGCATATTGCTCAGGTTCCTGGAGACGGGTGGATAGTGGGTATGGGGTATGCTCCGCTGAAAATGAAAGAGCTACGACATCCAACTGCGGATGAATTGGATAAAGTGTCTATGGACAGGCCCGTTCTGATTGTGCATTCTTCTGGGCATGGCGGCTCTATGAACCATGCGCTGATGAAACTTTTACATATAGACGAGAAAACAGTTGATCCTGCCGGCGGAGAGTATATTAGAGAAAAAGGCAGTAAAATGCCTGCAGGGCCTATGGAAGAAACAGCCCTTATTGATGTAAGAAACCAACGCCCCGCATTTACCGGTGAAGCTGCCGATAAGGTAATTAAAGGGGCCAGTCAGGTTTGGGCTAGTAATGGTCAAACTACCGCTATGGAATGCGGATTGGGATTAGGCGCAGACGACATTTCTATTGTTGAAAATGCCATTGAAAAGAATATATTACCGATAGACTTGGTGGTTTTTTCTAAAGAATCTGTAACAGATGATGTAGTAAATGCAGCATATGGAGTAAGTGAATCTTATTCAACTACTGCAACTGGAAATGCGACTAAGCTGTTGAGCGATCGGGTAGACTTAGATAAGCGATATATCAATCGGGTAAGATTGGGAGGCATTAAATTTTGGTTAGATGGCAACCCGGTATTGGCTTGGATGTCGGAAGCGTATGCCACACCTCCGCCCGGAAGAAAGCCCGGCTTTAAGGCGTATGGACAGATTCCAGATTCATTAATTTTTTCATTTTTTGATAAATATTGGAAAACCAATATGCAAATCAATATGCATGTGATGGGTGATGAGGCTATAGAGCAGGCTTTGAGAGCAATAGAAGCTGCCGTTAAAAAACATGGTATGAGTGACCACAGACCGGTTTTTGTTCATTGTGGTTATGCACGGCCCGATCAGATTGCCAGAATGAAAGCCGTGGGAGCCATCCCTTCTTTCTTATCTATTGGCTTATATGGACAGGGAGATGAGATAGAACAACTATGGGGAACAAAGCGTGCTTCCAATGGGATGGCAGCGCAGTCTATGTTAAAAGCCGGCGTTCCTTTTACGCTTTCTCATGATGCGCCTATAACTCCCCCCATGATTATGCCCCTGGTATCAGCAGCCGTAAATAGAATAACCAGTTCAGGAAAATTGTTGGGGGCCGATCAGCGAATTTCTCCTTACCAGGCATTGCAAGCAGTTACTTCAGCCGCCGCGTATCAAATTAAAGAGGAAAAAAATAAAGGGACCCTTCAAGTTGGTAAAGTAGCCGATTTTGTTATGCTAGATCAGAATCCCCTAAAAGTGTCTTCATCAGCAATTGCCGGAATAAAAGTGGTTGAAACTATTAAAGAAGGGAAGTCTATATTTAAATTAACTGCACCTATTGCCTATTCACCAGTTACTATGAGTGATCATCACCACGAAACGGGTTATAAAAAGCCATTAAGTGTTAGCCAACAAAAAATAATGGCCAGACTGGTGCAAAGTGCTCAATAACAGTTTATGCTATTTTGATAAGCTGCAATTAACCCAAATACAAACATTCATCTCTATTCAGGCATGAAAAAATATATCATTACTTATTGCTTCCTGATTGCTTGTTACGCACAAGGGTTTTCGCAAAGTCCTAAGCCCATCCTCAGCTTAGCGGATAGTTCGGTGCATGTTTTTTTTGGAGCCAACTTAAAAACTACGATGCTGCTTACCAATCGCAGACCGGCGCCTAGTACCGGAACGGCCTATTTGCTGTTGCCGAAAGATGGTACAGGGGTGGAAGGAACTTTTGATCTCAATGCCCGCGCTAGTACCATTTATCTGGTTGCCGATGGGCCTAAACTGGGTTCTTTTAAGCTGGGTACAAAAATGGTTTTTTATGTTATTCGAGATTTGGCTGATCCTGCTTATGGCTTGTTGCCCGCTTTAATGTACGTGGATATGAAGAATGATCAGTGGAGGTTTGCGGTAGGGCAACAGGTGGATGTTTTTGCCGAGCGAATACCCAACATGATTGATGGGTATTTTGCTCTTGCCTCTTCCGGATGCGCTGGTAATAGCTCAAGAGGCCAGCTGCGGGCAACCCGATATATTGAAACGGGAAAAAACAGTAAACTCTCTATTACTGTCGCCGCTTCTCAGCCGGTTTCAACCTATTTTTCTAAAGACCTCAGGAATAATTCCGAAAACAATGGCGTTCCTAATTTTGAGTGGGCGGTTAAATACGAAGCTGGAAAAGACGAGAATGCCTGGGTACCCTACAACGCAGTTGAAATAGCCATTTCGGGCATAACGGGAAGCTATCGAGTATTTAAAAATGACACCCTTGGGGGTGGAATAGTTAACACCCGCATTAATAAACCCCAGGTAAATGGGATATGCGGCGAGTACGCATTTCGGTTAGGAAAACGTTTCGGAATTCAGGGAGAAGTATATTCCGGGCAAGCACTTGGCAACTATTTAGGTGCCATTATGCAAACTACCAAAGGCCCAAACGATAAAGAAATACGAAGCAATGGTTTCTGGACGGAAGCCACTTATTTCTGGCAAAAAAATCTGCAAAGTAGGTTCGGGTATGGACAGGACGAATGTAATAAGCAAGATTTAATGGGAGCCGGCGTTTGGAAAAACAGTACCTTTTTTGTTAATGTTATTTGGGACATCAATAAAACCGTATCAACCGGCATAGAGCTAACGCATAAGTCTACTCAATACTTAGGCCTAAAAGATAATCAGGGCATGACGTTTATGTGGATGTTTCAATATTCGTTTTAATATTGAAATAGAGCGCTATACAGCCTAACAGCATTGTATAAACACTATTTTTTTAGGAAATATTCAGAGGGCGTTTTTCCGGTTCTCTTTTTGATGGCAGAAATAAAGGAGGTTCTCGAATTAAATCCTGCCATTTTTCCTAAAGCCTCAAATGTATATAAATGAAAGTCGCCATTCTCCGCTACCATTTTTTGTAAAAACAAGAAGCGATGGTCGTTTATCCATTCACTGAAGTTTTTACCATATTCCTGATTAATAAAAGCCGACAGTTGATATACAGGAATATTAACGCCAAGTGATAAATCACGTAAGCTGTATCCAGGCATGCAAAAAGGATTTTTTTCTGCAAAATGGCTTTCTATTATTTGCTTATACTCTTTTCCTTCGGTAGCAGATAAAAATGTTCTTTTTGCAATCGGCTTTACAGATTCAGTAGATATAAGAACCGTTGCTTCATCCGTTGTTGAATGTATCCACCCCTTCATGCCATACAGAATAGTAGGCTTGCTAAATAAGTAAATGGCAATAAATAGGATATTTAATCCAATAGTAAGTACAATGATAAATCCCAGCGTATAGCTTCCCAACAAGTGTAAAAACATTTCCAGTAATAAAACGCCATACGTAATCAGCATAACCACGGTATACCAGTTTAGCCATTTGATTTGCTCCATATTGGCATTCAAAATATCCGGAACCTTCTTTAATTGCAGCTTCCATTTAGAAAGGATAATCAACTGTGCCACTACAAAACTCATTCCTACTATTATCCGAAATATCGCAGCCCATCCAACCGGCAACCATCCTTCCGGCTCGGCAGCAATATTTTTGGTTTCTGTTAAAGCATTTTGAATAATCAACAATTTTGATTGTTTATCCAAAAACAGAAATGGTATTCTATGTAATTGATACAACACTGCCGGAATAAAAAATAGCAGGTCTTTTTTTTGCAAGCGATACGATTGGGTAAGGCTGGTTCTTACATATAAGAAGGATAAGGGGCCTACACAAAAAGAAACTGCCGACAGTAAGCGATAAAGATGGGGGAACTTGAGAAAATAATTCGTGAGGTATAGCGAATTTCCTAAAAGTAAAATAGAGATGGCAGTGAGTACCCCTGCTAATAGTCTGGCAGCCAGGATATTTTCCCGGTTTGTCCAGAACAAAATTAGCGCTGTTAATAGTCCCAGTAGGCCAATTGAAAAAGGAAGCAGAAAAAAAGGATGTGTAATTGACTGCATAACAGAACAAATGTAAGGAATGGACTATAAATGAAAAATACTCCTGACAAATTCCATTACGGATAGGTACACTAGTAATATTCGAAATCTAGAAAAACATTTATTAGTGAGGTCAATTAAAATGACGAAGATTTTTTTATTGAAATTGAAAAAACTTCTACAAATATTTCATTTTCCCTTTTTCGTAAATCCATTTTCCCGATAACATAAATCATTTTGGTGCCTAGTGATTCACTTTTGCACCATGTTGTTTTATTTCACTCGATTTTTGGTTTGCTTTGGGTGCTTTTTTGTTCCGTTATATCCGGTAGTTGCCCAGCAAGATACTTCGCATATAAAAGGAGCCCCGGATTCTTTGCGCTCTTTGCCTAGGGTAGTGGTAATTAGTAGACCTTCTTCCAGTGAGTTTCAGTTTCTGCCGGAAGTTGCAGGCACCAGCATTTTTGCCGGGAAAAAGCATGCCCAGATACAGATGCAACAGGTGTTGGGCAATATTTCTGCCAATAATTTACGTCAGGTGCTTGCTAAAATACCGGGCATACATGTATGGGAGAGCGATCCGAGTGGCATTCAAACCGGTATCGCTGCCAGAGGGTTAAGCCCTAACCGAAGCTGGGAATTTAATATGCGACAAAACGGATACGATATTGCATCAGACCCATACGGATATCCTGAGGCCTATTATACCCCTCCGTTAGCCGGTGTTCAGCGAATGGAGATTGTGCGGGGGCAGGGGGCTTTGCAGTATGGACCACAAATGGGTGGGATGGTAAATTATATCCTTGCCAATGGTAGTGAATGTAAATCACCACTAGAAATAAAATTTCTACAAACTGCCGGCAGCTTCAACCGAAATCATAGTTTTATTAGTGTGGGTGGAAAAACCGCTACCCATTATGGCACCGCCTGGATAGATTATCAGTTGGGAGAGGGCGGACGGCAAAATAGTCGGTTTTCTACCTTTACGGGATTCGGAAGTTATACCCGGATTTTCGACAACCAGTTGAAAGTTACTTGGGAAATGCTGGGTCATCAACAGGTGAGTCAACAACCCGGCGGCTTAACCGATGCGCAGTTTGAGAGTGATCCTTATCAGAGTGTTCGTTCCAGAAATTGGATGGGGATCCAATGGATGATTCCGGCTATTACAGTCAGCTATCAGCCGACTGAAAAGATTCTTTGGGAAACTAAATTATCTGCTGTAATCGGCAACCGAAATAGTGTGGGCCTGCTTACGCCTATTCAATTACCGGATTCAATTAATCCAATTACGGGTACCTACCATCCAAGGGTAGTTGCGATAGACCAGTATAGAAACCTTTCTTTTGAATCTAAGGTGTTGATGAAGTATTCATTTGCCGGACAAGTCAACACCTTGCTAACTGGCATACGGTTATTTTCGGGGCAAACCCACCGATGGGGAAATGGCAAGGGAAGTACTGAATCGGACTATCAACTTTCTATTGCAGGTGCGTTCCCGCAAGACCTGTTATTTACATCTTCCAATGCCGCCTGGTTTGCAGAAAACATCATCCCCATTACAAATCGTTTACTATTGATTCCCGGTGTAAGGGCCGAATGGATACGTACACAGGCAGAGGGGCGACAGTCCTTTTCGGCATCAAGCAATGAGCTACGGATTCAGGAAATGCAGCGGGATCGATATTTTGTGCTGGCTGGCGTGGGTGCCGAATATCATTTTTCACCAAGTAGTGAGTTGTATATGGGATGGGCACAGTCGTACCGACCTATACAATTTTCTAATTTACAGGCAGCTCCCATTACCGATATAGTTGATCCTGCATTAAAAGATGCCAGTGGGTATAATGTTGATTTCGGATATCGCGGAAAGCTTCGCCCTTGGCTGCAATTAGATGCCAGTTTGTTTTATTTGCAATATGCCAATCGAATAGGGGTGATTTCTCAGCCGGGTACCAATAACAGGTTGATTACAAATTTGGGTAATAGTGTAAGTAAGGGGATAGAAGCTATGGCAGATTGGAATATTGCGCAATGGTTGCGTACCGGAACCCGCCACGAATGGTCGGTTTTTGCATCCTATAGCTATACAGATGCCCGATATGGCCAGCAACATGCAGATAAAAAAATTGCCGGTAATCGGGTAGAGAATGCACCACAGCATATACTTCGCACGGGCACTAATTTTTCTATACATCCGTTTTCTTTCTCGCTACAATTTAGTTATGTAGACGAAGCTTACAGTGACGCTAACAATACGGTAATACCTGGGGTAAATGCCCAATCCGGACTAATCCCTTCTTATCGGCTAATAGATATTACTTCGCAGGTACAAGTAAGCAAAAACTGCACTATTCAGGTGGGCATCAACAATCTGTTAGCTGAACGGTACTTTACCCGAAGGGCCAGTGGATATCCCGGACCGGGCATTTTGCCTGCCGTTGGAAGAAATGGATTTATTACTGCCAAAATCAAGCTTTAGTAATTTTATAGCGACAATGTAAATTGCAAACCCCTTACTTGCCTAGTTCATCATAATCCTATTGCATACATACTGGGCGTAGCTACCGGCATAAGGTCTACAACAAATTCATCTAGTTTTTCTTTGGTTATTCCGGGCATACAGATGATATGTGCTATATCATTTTCAGTAGCCAGCTGCCATTTTTTACAAACCGCTGGAGCGGGTTTCGGAAATACAACCGTGAATGCATTCTTGTTATACCAGGCTTTGATCCCAATTTGATTGAGTTCTTCTGCAAGGTAATGCGCGTTTTCAATACAGCCCTGGGCTCTTTTTAATAAACCTGCTTCTCCCCATTTTTGAATACTGTACCAAATGATAAGTGCATTAATGCCACTTCTAGATCCACTGATGGTAGTATCCAATGTTCCAATATAGGGAATCGATTTGCCAATTCTGTCTTTATATGATTTTCTTACCAATACAACTCCGCAAGTAATTGGTGAGCCTATAAATTTATGTCCGCTAAAAGCAATGCTATCGGCACCGTGTTCAAAATCGAAAGAATGGTCGCCCAATAAGGAAAGGTAAACACCCGCTAATGCCGCATCACAATGTATATAAGAACTTTTGATGGCATATTTTTTCAGACAGTCTTTTATAGTAGGCACATGGTCTTTTGCCTCCGTCATGGTAGTACCAATATTTGCGAGGATGATTACAGGCCGATGGCGATTCATTTGTAAGGTAACTTCCAAATCATCATAATCCATTTCACCATTGGCTTGCGAGCGGATTACGATACTGTCCATATTCAGCAAGTGAATATTTTTTTGCACGCTGTAGTGGGTACTCTCCGTATAATAAACCATCCCATTGGGATAGAGTTCTCTTGCCAGAGATAATCCATATAAATTACCTTCCGAACCTCCATTGGTAACATATCCCCAATGATTATCTGCCGGCGCATTGAATAGTTTGGAAAAGAATTCAATTACTTCCCTTTCAAATTCTTTTGTATGCATATCGTTCGACTCTAGATATGGGTCTCCTACATTGTTCAGGCTATAGTTTAAAAATGGGTAGAGTTCTTCGTAGTTATAATCTATAGAGGTGGGATAGCCAATATAATGTTCAGAGCGCCGTTCAATTTTTTCTAAAAGGGTATGTAGCTTTTGCATATTGCTGATAATTACAAATTGATTAAATAATTGTACCCGCCTTCAGGAGGGCACAGAGAATAAAGAAGTCGTTTGTTATGAACTCTAAAAAAGTAGATGGGCTACGACAGGATGGCCAAAGAGCGAATCAGGCAGCAGAATGTATCGCCTTTGTCGCTGAATAATTTACTGGGATAGTCGGGCCGCATAGCAATAATAAAGTACAAAGTTAGTGTAGAAAAATAACATCTAATCCGGTTAACAATTTTTTAGCAGCGACTCAGCTAAAAAACTAACGAAACAATCTAATTTATCGGCTTGTTGTGTGTAAATCAAACTAACAAAAAATCGAATGTAGGCAAATGTTTGAAAAGCAACCGCTTTTAAAGGCGGCTGCATTAAAACTAGTCTTCAATTCTCATTTATTTGCCTTGTATCAATTGCTGATAAAAGTAAATCATCCGGTTCAGATCGGCAATGCCAATTCTTTCATCAATTCCATGAAATCCTTTTACATCCTGCACGGCAGAAAAATTAAGCACCGCATCACTAAAACTTCTAAAATATCTCGAGTCGGTGGCACCAATCATTAAAAAAGGCGTTACCACTACTTTGGGAACTGTATTACGAATGATTTTTTCGATCTGTAAAAAGGTAGGATGTGTATAAGGAGTAAATGGCGACGGTTCCATTAATGAGATGGTTTGCTTTTTTATCACAACCCGTTCGTCGTTCACCGCCTCTTTAATGAATTGGATAATGTTATCACTGGTTTGTCCGGGTAGAATCCTACTGTTAAAAGTTACTTTTGCAACGGTGGGGATTACATTGTCTTTGATGCCAGCCTGAACAATGGTTGGTACCAGCGTAGTGTGCACCATGGCATTCGTTTCTTTTGTTTTTTCCAGTTGAGCGATCACCAATTTTTTCGTGAGCCAGAGGTTGTTGGTAACCATCCGGGTAAAAAACGATTCATATGCACTGGTTCTGTGTACCAATTCTTGAACGGGTTCTATCATTTCTCCCGGCATTTTTCTAGACCTAATTTGCAGGATGGCTTTATTTAAAACATCTATCGCCGTTTCTTGAGAGGGCATGGAAGAGTGACCTCCGGGAATTTCAACGGTCAGGTCGATGTTCATATACCCCTTCTCTCCCGTAGCCACAACAGCCACCGGACGCTGCACACTTTTAAAATGTTGAAGATCTATTTGTCCGCCTTCATCCAATACCAGTGCAGGTTTTATGCCCTGCTCTTTAAACCAGTTACTGATTACTTTTGCCCCGCGTTTTCCCGATACTTCTTCATCATGCCCCAGCGAAATGTATATGGTTCGATCTGGGGTATATCCCTTTTCTAACAATTTTTCTACCGACTCTAAAATGGCAATAACAGCTACCTTATCGTCTACAGCTCCTCTGCCCCAGATGGTATCATTTTTAATAGCACCACTAAAACTGGGAACCGACCAGTTTTTTTCCGCAACGGCTTCCACAGGCACTACGTCCATATGTGCCATTAAAACATAGGGGGCTAGGGCGGTGTTTTTCCCTTTCCAGGTATACACATAGCTGAATTCATTAAAGGTTTGTCTGGTTAATAGTTGATGAAACAACGGATAGCTTTTTTCAAGCAATAATCGAAACGCAACAAATTCGGCAGTATCTATAGGCAGGGTATCTCCTTTAGAAATCGTTTTTATCTGAATGGCCTTACTCAGGTGGATGGCGGCAGAATCGCTGATAACAGGTATTGGCGCAGTGGCCTGATCGGGTAGCGGTTTGGGGGCACGTAATGTATTAAACATCATCACTATCACCAATATGCCTACCAATGCCAGCAATATTTTTAGCCACCTGTTTTTCATGATTTTTTGTTTGTATCAAATATACTTTAATTCCGATTATTTTTTCGGGTCCTTTCCCTGTTGAAATGAACGATTGCTATTTTTGATGCCTACCACGAACCGGGAAATCAATCAATGCATACTCCCTTTTTCAAATCGATTTAGTAATTTCAGGGGATGAAAAGATATTTACTGCTTTCTGTTTGCGTTAGCCTCAGCTGTATATGCTGCCCTCACTTTTTATTTGCTCAACAGGCGAAAATGGATTCCTTACTGGAGGTAATAATCCGTGAATCACCTGCTGCTGGCATATCCGTTGCGGTAGTAAAGCATAATCAGGTAGTATATGCGCATTCGGCCGGACTCAAAAATATTGAAAGAGGCATTCCGCTAACCGATGATTGTCTGTTTCGAATCGCATCCATTTCAAAGTCATTTTCTGCAACCAGTATTATGCAGTTATATGAGCAAGGTAAATTATCGTTGGATCAGGATGTAAGTGAATTAATCGGTTTCCCCTTGCGCAATCCGGCTTATCCAGATAAGGCAATCACTTTGCGACTGATGATGTCGCACCTTTCTTCTATAAATGATAGTCAGGGTTATTTTTCGCTGGATTCGATTAACCCGGCTAAGTCGGCACAATGGGCCAAATGTTATAGTAAAAATGAACCGGGTATTCGTTTTGATTACTGTAATCTCAATTACAATATGATTGGGGCAATTATTGAAAGGGTATCTGGTGAGCGATTCGATCAGTATGTAGTGAATCATATACTCACCCCTTTACAAATATATGGGGGATATAATTTGGATGAGTTAGATACGGCCAGGCTCGCGAGTATTTATGAGTATAGAATCGATTCTGCCCGGTTTGTACTTTCCCCCGGTGCCTATGCTTCCCGAACAAAGGAGGTGGCCCAGTATGTATTGGGATATACTACCCCCATTTTTTCTCCTACCGGTGGGATGAAAATATCGGCAACAGATTTAGCAAAGTATATGCTGATGCATAGTAGACTGGGCAAAGCAAAAGGTACGCGCATATTAAAAAGTTCAAGTGCCCGGATGATGCAAACGCCTGCCAATGGAAACCTTGGGTATGGATTTGCGATTGAAACGGAGGATAACATTATACCCGGGGAGATTATGCGGGGGCATACGGGCTCGGCTTATGGATTATACAGTGCGATGTTTTTTAATCCAACAAAGAAATATGGAATTGTTGTGATCAGCAATGGATGCCATCCCGGCTACACGAATGGTCTCAATACGGTTATTCGAAAATCTATACAGACTTTATATGAGCAGATTATTCTGAACAACAAGTAGGCCAATTCATTTATCTAGTTGGGGAGATGTTCTTCTACAAAGGTTTTACAGTATTCGCGTATCATATTTCTTACTGCCGCAAATGCTTCGGTAATTTCTTCTTCTGTGCCCGATGCTTTTGCGGGATCGGGAAAGTTATGGTGAAAGGTAGTTGCGTGACCTGGAAGAATGGGGCATTGTTCTTTGGCATGGTCGCAAACCGTTATCACGAAATCGAAGGGAATGCCCAGGTATTCGTTGATGTGGTTGGAGGTATGTTGAGATATATCAATCCCATTTGCCAGCATGGTAGCGATGGCTTTCGGATTTACGCCATGGGTTTCAATGCCAGCGCTATATACCTCCGCGCGGTTGCCGGCAAAATGTTGTAAATAGCCATGGGCGATTTGGCTTCTGCAGCTATTTCCTGTGCAGAGTACTAATACTTTCTTCATGCTAAATGAATTTAACAGCATCCGCTGCCGGGTTGGCAAGTGGGTGGATTGTTTTCTAATGGTTTTTTTGCAAATACGGTGATGCTAAAAATTCCGGTGTTGCCAGATTGAAATTCAGCAATTTCCTTTTCCGATAAATAGTGTTGAAGGATATCTGCAGGAATATGAATGGGCTTTTCTTTTTGTAGGGTAATTTCTTGAAAGCCGGTTTCGCGAATCATTTGCAGATAGTCGTTTTTTTGTATGGCACCTGCTACGCAACCCGCATACATTTCGGCATCTTTTTGCAGGTTTTCTGGTAAGTCGCCAATCAAAACCACATCACTGATACTAAAATGTCCCCCCGGTTTTAACACCCGGAATATATCTTTGAACACATTCTTTTTGTTGGGTACCAGATTCAGTACGCAGTTACTTACTATTACATCTGCTATTCCTGCACCCACCGGCATATGCTCGATGTCGCCCTGCCTAAACTCAACATTATTAAAGCCTCTGGCATCTGCATTTATTCTTGCTCGTTCTATCATGGCCGGCGTAAAATCAATACCGATTACTTTTCCGGTTTCTCCTGTTTCGTGTCGGGCAATAAAGCAATCGTTTCCGGCACCGCTTCCGAGGTCTATTACCACATCTCCTTTTTTAATGCGCGCAAATTCGGTGGGAAGTCCGCAGCCTAGTCCCAAATCAGCGGCTGCATGATACCCTTCCAGTTGGGTATAGTCGTCGCTCATGATATTATACACTTCTGTAGAGCATTCACCCGCTCCGCAACAGGAGGCTGCATTGGTTGCTTTATCCTGCAGGGCGATTTCGCTGTATTTACTTTTAACTAGTTCTTTCAGTTGATCTTCGGTAGACATACATAGTATTTTTATAAGGTAAGTAGATTTGCTAGCAGCAGCTATTTTGTTTGGCGGATGTAGAAAAAAAGCCTTGCAATAGAACAGCAGCTTGATTCCATACTTTTTCATTGATACAGTAGCAAACAGATACGCCGTCAATTTCTCCTTTAATTAGTCCGGCCTCTTTCAATTCTTTTAAGTGTTGTGAAACGGTACTTTGCGATAGGGGCAGTTCATCTACGATATTTCCGCAGATACAGGATTTCTTTTTAAGAAGTAATTGAAGGATAGAAACGCGGGCAGGGTGTGCCAAGGCTTTGGCAAAGGCTGCCAGGGTAATAGCGATTGATGTGTACTCGGGTGATTTCATATTCCTTATTAATCGTAAAATTACGATTAATAAATGAAATAATCAAATTTTGCTGATTGCAAGCTAAGTTACCTTATACGGAGGGGGTATTTTTAACCAGTCGGATCATCCCAATTTTATCAAAAATTTTGATAATAGGATATACGGGATCAATCTCCCACCATTTGCTTGCGAAATTAGCCCGGGCGGCAGCGTGGTGGTGGTTATTTTGAAAGAGTTCGCCCAGCATTAGAAAATCTACCAGCAGGGTGTTTTTCGATTGGTCTTTCTCTTGGGGGAAATTGCGGTAGCCATATTTATGTCCTGCCCAATTTACTACAGCTCCCTGCACCGGTCCCATTAAAAAATGGATAGGAAGGAGTAGAAACAGTGCCCAATGCCCGGCAAAAAACAGGTAAAAACTAATATATAAACCGGCAAAAAGTATGCGCGTAATCAGGTGGTCGGCTACTTTATCAATTTTTTGATATTCGGGATAATTTTTATCGAATTTGGGGTCTACGGGAAGGGTTCCTGTGGCTACGCCGTTATAAATTTTACGGGTATGCATCATCATGCTAAAAACCTCTTTAAAAAAGTGGGGGGTATGCGGATCTTTTTCGGTATCACTAAAAGCATGGTGCATCCGATGTAAAATCGCATAGGCGCGTGCATTCAGATAAGAACTTCCCTGAGTAAACCAGGTATATACATACCAGAATTTCTCCCAAAACTTGTTCATGGTAAACATTTTATGGGCAGAATACCGATGTAGATAAAAGGTTTGGCCAAATAAGGATAAATACCAATGCGACAAGAAGAATATTGTTACTACCATACAAACTGTTGAAATTCAATTAGGGAGTGAAAATAATCGAAATCTAAATAGTAATCGAATCTTGTGGAATCTTTATTACAATTTGTTACCAGTAGGATATTTTTTACGCCATACGCATCCATAAAAGGAATGATTAGGGCATTTGTTTTTCTATTGAATTTGATTAATGAATGCATGCTTCCATGTAATTTCGGGATATGAGTAGTAATAACGACGCCTTTTTTCAAAAGCCGCAAGCTTGGCAGCAGGAGTTATTGGCTTTGCGTAACATTTTGCAGAGTGAGCCCTTACAGGAATCTATAAAATGGGGGAAACCCTGCTATAGTTGGGAAGATAAAAATCTTGTAATTCTTCAGCCATTTAAAAATTATCTGGCCCTGGGATTTTTTAAAGGGGCATTACTGTTAGACACGCATCATATGCTGGTAAAGCCTGGCGAACATACACAAGCGGGTCGCCAATTGCGGGTTGAATCGTTGGTGGATATACAACAGAAGGAACCAGTGATTCGGCAATATATTCAGCAGGCAATACAAATAGAGCAAAGGGGTATTTCGCTGCAGCCAACCGAATCGCCTGCCGGCATTTTCCCCGAGGAGTGGGCTACCCGATTGGCAGCTAACCCGGCATTAGCAAAAGCGTTTAATCAACTCACACCGGGCAGACAAAGAGCCTATCAGATTTATTTTTCTGCTCCCCAGCAGGTGGCCACCCGAGAACGAAGAATCGACAAGATGGTTCCCCTCATTTTAAGTGGGAAGGGGATAAATGATTGTACTTGCGGACTATCAAACAAAATGCCTACTTGTGATGGATCACATAGGCAATTGCAGAAAACCTGAGGGATACAGGTGAAACCCAAGGCGTTTATTATTTCACCACTTGTTTGCGAAAATGCAATCCCCATTTCAATACTTCATCCAAAAGTGGCTTTAGCGATTTACCCAGTGGGGTGAGTGCATACTCTACGGTAACCGGCATGCTATCGAATAAGGTTCGACTGATAATTTGATTCATTTCTAGGGCCTTAAGTTCCTGAGACAATATCTTTGGAGAGATATCTGCGATATCTTTTCTAATTTCTCCGAATCGTTTATTGCCGAAGGAAACGGAAATAATTATGGGAATTCTCCATTTTCCCTGAATTACTTCCATCGCATCGTGGGAAGCCATTAGTTTAAAGCGACAGGCAGCTTTGTCAATAACATTTGCCATATACAATATTTTGGGTTACCAATCGGTAACTAGTTTCCAATAGGTAACTAGTATATATTAGATAGCAAAGGTAGCTACTTTTGATTATTCAAAAAATTATCTATCAATTTAAATTCATTTGTATGTCTAGTAAGTTATATAATATACTTTATTGGGTATTTACAGTTTTGATTGCCTTTGTTTTTGCTGGGAGTGCTTTTGGTAAGCTAATAGGTCAGGAAGCAGCTTTGCAAAAAGCCGCCGAGTTTGGAATTACAAAAACAGCCTATTTTTATTTAGGAGTAATTGAATTGATTGCATTGGTATTGTTTATTATCCCCCGTACTGCTCTGCTCGGATTTTTATTGCTCGCTGCATTTATGGGGGGAGCCATTGCTTCTCATTTAGAGCATGGAGAATCGGTTATAGCACCCTGTATAGTACAAATTATATTATGGTTGGTAGCAGCATTTCGCTTGCCAGAGTTACGCTCAAGACTATTTAACGCTGAGTTCAACAGATAAGTGCAATTTTTGAAACAAAAGGCAAAAAAAGCTTTTAAGGGCTTTTTTACCTTTTGACCAATAAGAAAATTTAATTATCAAAAACGTAATCAAGTGCTACAAGGAAAAATTGTACTTTTTGTTTTTTCATTATTGTTTCTGTTGCAAAATGCTAGTGGACAGGATAAAGGAATAACGCCAGATACAAGAATCGCAATGGATTCGCTGCATATTCAGTATTTTGTTTCAGCCACAGGGTTAATACAATCCGGAAATGTAGAAAGAGTATTATTGCCAACACTTAGCAATATTTCTTTCAGTAAAAATAAGTTTGAGGTAAGGCAAACCTTTAATTATTCCTATGGAACAATAGGTACTATTAATGGAAAAATTAAGTTAGAAGATGAATTGCTAGTCCGCACAGAATTGGCAGTATTTCAAAAGAAGAGGTTCTATCCATATTCATGGGGATTGTATGAGAAAAGTAATATTCGAAATATTACCGAAAGATGGCTTGGTGGAGTAGGTGTAGGGATAAACATTCTAAATACAAAGCAGCATGTCCTTTCGTTCCGAAACGGAATTGCTTATGAAGAAACCATTTTTAGGGGAAGAGAAAGTAGTGAGGTACTTAGATATTCATCAAGGGTTGCAGGATCTCACTGGTTATTTAGAAGGAAAATAAATCTATCCCATGAAACCTATATTCAGCCTGCTATTAATAAAAGCGATGATCTTCGATTTAGAACGGTATGTAGGATAAATATTCCTATATGGAAACACATAGCCCTTACTACTTTAATTGATAAAGGGTATGAAAGTGTTGTTGATTTCGGGAAGAAAAAAAATAATTTTTTCATGTCATATGGACTTTCAATAACAAATTAAATTTATAAAATAGTTACTAAAAATTTTAAGTAAACCTCAAAATCAAAAAACAATGAAAAAATCATTTCGTTATCTAGTGCTTTTGGTAGCCACAACAATTACTTTCACACAGTTGTTTGCACAAAAACAAAAATCAGGCAAAGAAGTGTTGCAAGCCTACCACCAAGAAGTATGGGAACAGAAAAACACTAGCGCCATTAATACTTTAGTTGACGCAGGGCTAAAAAGTGCTGATTTGCCCTCTGATACTAAAGATGCAAGAGTTGTAATGGTAGGCTTTTTGCAAAGTTTTTTTAGTGCCTTTCCTGATTTGAAGGCTGAGCAAATTAAGCTTTTTGGCGAAGCGGATTATGCTGTAGAATTATGGATTATGTCTGGTACAATGAAAAATGCATTATGGGGAATGCCTGCAACTAACAAAAGATTTGAAGTTACTGGTATGGATATTGTAAGAGTAAAAGATGGTAAATTTATAGAGCATTATGGAGGTTTAGCCGACCAAATGGATAAAATCTATAATCAATTGAGCATTGGAGCGTACGCAGTAAAAGCCACTGATAACAATTTTGCCAAAGTTATTTCCTCAACTAAATGGAAACATAATAGTACACTAAATGCTGATACTAAAAGTGATGTAACACAGAAGTATCCAATGTTTATTGGCATCGGTGATTACAAAACTGACGGCACTTATGAATTTTTTAATATGGATGGTTCTCCAAAAGGAGATAAAGGCACTTGGAGTGTAAGCGAAAATGGGAAAAAGCTTTCCATTGTATCAAGCACTTTTGGTTATAAAGCTGATGTGGATATTGAAAAGCTAGATGAAAACCATTTTGATTTAAAGGCCGTGCAATATGATACCAAAACTGGGAAACCAATTGAAACAGTTATTGCACTTCATTCAGCAATCAAAAAGTAAGTAGTTACTTTCTAAATTCTCATCTTCATTGAACTTACAAACAATAAAAATTAGTAATGAAAATATTATCCATTGGCGGGAGTAATTCAACCCATTCAATTAACCGCCAATTTGCCGAGTTTGCTGCCTCTTTGTTCACTGCCGAATAAGCTATTTAATAAAAGGCCAGGTTTCAACCGTTTTCAAATACGGAAATAACGGCAATGCGTTTATCAGTTCCTGTACTTTTTCGGCTTCCAAATCTTTAAACAATAACAGGGCTCCGTTTCTGTTAGGGCGCAGTAAAAGATCGTACATATATCCTTTTGCATTATATTCTTGAATAATCGCTCTTTCTTGCTGAAGAACTTCGGGGATATCGTCTACATTAACCTCATCTTTGATGATAATTAATACGGCTGTAATATTCATTATACTTCAATTGAGCAATAAAGGTAGTTGTTCGGCCTTGTAAGCTCGAAAATATCTTGTACCGGGAAAATAGCAATAGTTAAGCTTAGCTACTCTTTACTAACTGCAAGCTCCGGCTATTTTGTTTATCGCTTATAGCGTTTAAAGAATGTCCATATAACTTCACAGGCATTCATATTTTGAGATGTTTTTCCAACAATTGCTTCTGGCAAGTATTGAAATCCCTGCGGCCAGGTATGTCCTCCGTTGGTAATAACATAGCTTACCACTTCACTGCCGCCGGTTCCTGCGCCATAAACTCTTTGTTTAATGGTAGTACCATCATTAGCAATATCCGGCAGGTCTGTGATTACCGGAGTGGTTGAACAGTTATTAATAGTTATCCATTTATCAACTACCTGAAAATGTGATAACACAGTACCGCCCGCCGTTCCTCCTGCCGTCATGGCACCTCCCAAGAAAGGTACCAGCGGATCTGCAGTACCATGTATATAGATTGCGGGTACCGGCCTTCCGGGGTTGCAGGAAGGTGCTATAGTGGTTGCCTCCATAGTAGCGGCTACAACAGCAATCGCAGCAATCCGGTTACTTAGTTCACATCCTAACCGAGACGACATAAATCCACCATTTGAAATGCCGGTAGCATATATTCGGCTGCCATCAACCGGATATTTGCTAATCATATAATCACATAACTTATTGAAGAAGCTTACATCATTAATACCAAGTTGGTTAGGCGAAGTGGGTCTGCCATCATTCCAGTTTTTTTGGATACCGGCTGGATACACTAAAATTATCTTATCTCTTTCGGCAAGTTTTGTAAAGTTGGCAATATTTATCATGCCTTCCGGAGTACCGCTACCGCCATGAATTGCCAATATCATAGGCATTTTACCGGCTTTGTCGTATCCAGTGGGCAGATAAACAATAAAACTCCGGTCAATGCCATCAATGGTATTGGTTACTGTAAACTGTTCACTGGGTTTATCCGCATCTGTTACGGGCGTATTAGTGCATCTTTTTTGCAGGCCAGTAATCCAAGCAATAAAACTACTATCCATTTTTTCATTCGGAAATGATTGATGAGTATATAGACCTCCTTGTTAGGGAAACGTTTAATCAGTTTTCCTATCCAGTAATTATAATTAGGGGCCTCCAAATGCCTTTCGTATGCACTTGATTGGATAAACAGTTCATTATCATTTGCTAAGCAGTTCAGTATCCCTAATAATGATTGAGCACAAGAAACGATTATAAGGCTAAAATACCGGGGAGCACTGATTATGAAGTACTTATAATTTTACAGCCAAGCCCTACCATCCAATTGCACAAAATCAAGTAATTTTCTAGCTAAAATAGCTATATGCATACCGTGTATTATGTGGGCGACTGGGCCGTACTTACCGGACCCGTTTTTGCTGAAACGCCTTTTCATCATAGTCCTAAAGGACTCGAAATATTTAACTACGGAGTTTGGCTGAAAGAAGCGCTTGAAAAGGATCCGGCCTATCAGGTTAATTCAGTACCTGCCTGGGATTTTTATAATAATTTGGGCCCGGGTGATTATGAAAAAATATTGGAAGACTATAGTCTGATTGTTTTTAGTGATGTAGATGCCAAATTATTTCAGCTATCGCCCAAATTTTTTGATCGAAGTAAATTTGGCAAAGAAGTGCTTACTTTTCCCGACCGAATTCGCCTATCGGTTGAACATGCGAAAGCGGGAGGCAGATATATGTTTTTAGGAGGATGGTATTCCTTTACCGGCGAGTTGGGAAAAGGCGGTTGGGGTAGAACCCGCCTTGCCGAAATGTTGCCCGTAAAGTGTATGGATTATGAAGATCTGGTAGAAACTACGGAAGGCTTTACTATGGAAATTACCGAAGAGGGAAAAAGGATTTGTCCATCATTAGATCTTTCAGGTTGTCCGCCAATTCTGGGATATAATAAAACTTTTGTAAAAGATAATGCAACCGTTATCGCCCGTTTTCGTGAAACCGGCGACCCTGCTATTGTTATCTGGGATATTGAAAAAGGAAAAGTGCTTGCGTATACCTCCGATCCGAGCCCACACTGGGGATGCAATTTTGTTTTTTGGGACGGATATGCTGCTTTCTGGCAATCGCTGGCGCAATTGGTTTTATCATGAGAAGAATCGGAATTGTAATAGGATGTATGTTCACATGGATAGGGGTGTTTGCCCAAACGCCTGATCTTATGCCCTTGCCTGCGAAGTATTCACTAAATACTACATCCTGCAGAATCACGAATCGCTTTTCCATTTCTATACAGGGCAATGCCGATAGTAGAATGTATTCGGAGGCTTCAAGATTTTTTCAGAGACTTTCGGAGCGTACCGGAATATTTTTTCCAACCTGGCGCGTAACGCCTACTTCAAAATATTCGAGTGGCGGGTTACAAATTCAAGTACTTCGAACAGGGCAACTCGTGTTAGGGGAAGATGAGTCGTACCAGCTTCAGGTAGTTGATTCCGGCATACTCATAAAGGCGAATACAGATATAGGTGCTATACGGGCATTGGAAACTCTATTACAATTACTCGGGTCTGATACTAAGGGATATTTTTTTCGCGGAGCTAATATCGAAGATGCGCCCAGGTTTCCCTGGAGGGGATTGCTGATTTCGCAACCCTATCACTTTATGCCCATGGACGTGATCAAACGGACGCTGGATGCAATGGCGGCTGTAAAGATGAACGTATTGCATTTTTATATAAGTGATGATCAGGGGTATCGCATCGAATCGAAAGTGTATCCAAAGTTACATGAGATGGCTTCGGAGGGACAGTATTTTACGCATGCGCAGGTTAAAGAAATGATTGCCTACGCGCATCAGCGGGGAATTCGGGTGATTCCGGAAGTAGACCTGCCAGGGCATTCTACTGCAATCCTGTATGCTTATCCGCACCTGGCTTCTATTAAGCGGGACTATACTTTACAAGATCATTGGGGAGTATTTGATCCTACTATTGATCCTACCAAAGAGCGTACCTATATTTTTCTCGACTCTTTATTAACAGAGGTCGCCTCCTTATTTCCGGATGCCTATTTTCATATTGGGGGAGATGAGAACACGGGTCGCGACTGGCAGCGTAATCCAGACATCCGTAAGTTTATGAAGGATCGCGGTTTAGCAACCAATCTGGCTTTGCAGAATTATTTCAATCGCCGGGTGATGGGAATTTTAAAAAAATGCGGAAAAACAGCCATCGGATGGGATGAGGTATTGATGCGGGAATTAGATGATTCGGTAGCGAAGAAATATTTTGAAGAAGAAAACTTTTCAAAATTAATTGAGCCGAATGTTCCCAAAGATCTGGTAATACAATCCTGGCGAGGTATGGAAGCATTGATTTCTTCCGCAAGAAATGGATACAAGAGTATTTTATCCAAAGGGTACTATATCGATCTGGTGCAACCGGCATCCTATCATTATCTAACCGATCCGGTACCTTATCGGAATGATGTAATTATTCCGGATAGCGAAGCTAACCTGAATAGATTCGAATCGGAGATAATTAAAAAATTAAAGAAAGGAATTCGCTTGCTTTCCGAAGAGCAGGAAAAGATGATATTAGGAGGGGAAGCTACGATGTGGACAGAGCATGTAACGGCAGAAACCATAGATTCCCGTATCTGGCCTCGCACAGCTGCAATAGCTGAGCGATTGTGGTCGCCTCCTCAGATAAGAGATGTCGCGGATATGTATCGGAGGATGGATATTATTTCGGTGCAGCTGGAGTTTTTAGGGAGTACGCATATCAAAAACACAGCCATGTTATTACGAAGGCTGGCCAACCAGCAAGAGGTATCCTGTTTGCAATCGGTAGTGCAGTATCTGGAGCCCGTGCAAGGGTATCAGCGAAATCAGCAAAATAATTTTACCCGTTTTTCTCCGTACACATTGATGGCTGATATTGCCGTTCCCGACCAAAAAGCCGTGCGGGATTTAACAAAACGATTTAGTGAATATGCAAAAGCCAAAGACACTGTGTGGAAAAAGGAAGTCCGCCAATTATTAAGGGAGTGGATTGATAATGATTATGCTGTGCAACAACTTGCCGCTCCTATTCCCGCGTTAGCAGATATTGCTGCACATTCAACCCGCTTGCGTGCGCTGGCATCAATGGGGTTAGAAGTATTGTCTTCCCCTAACCTAAAGGCAACGAATATAGGTGATTGGCAAAAAAAGTTGCAGGATGCAGCAATCCCGATTGGACATTGCGAATTAAAAGTAGTGGAGCCGCTTAGGAAATTATTAAGTAATCAATATCCCAATAATTAGGGGGAATTCTTTTTTGGCTTCGGACAAACCAGCCCATACGAATGTGTGATCAGTTCCCGAATCAGATGTGGCGGAATGGTTCCGTTTAGCAGAATCGTATTCCAGTGTTTTTTATTCATATGATAGCCAGGGAGGATATCTTTATATTCTTCGCGAAGGGAAATGGCTCTTTCCGTATCGCATTTGGCATTGAATTGAAGTGGGATGCTATTCAGGGAAATAGCGAGAAACATTTTCGCTTTTACTTTTAATACCAGCACATTTTCTCCGAATGGAAAGGATTCTTCTACTTCCGGCATAGAAAGGGTAAAATCGAGTAACTCACCGATGTTCATATACGGCTAAAGTATCACAAATTTGCAATCCACAAATAGGTAGCAGCATCTTTGCCCCAATTTTTAATTCCCTTTGCCAATTCTTTATTAATATCTGCCCACAAAACTACCTTTTTTGATTTGTTGGTGGCTTTAGGGATGTTAATCGGCGTGCTTTCAACTTTGGTAGCAAACCAGGTACTAGCCAATCTGGGGATAGCCAATCCCAGAATCATACCTGGCAGCCCATTGAAGTTTTCTGGTCCCCCTTTTACCGTTATTTGGTCGGTATAAAAAGCCACTACCACCACCGAGTCGCAAATTTTGGTGATTGCTTTTTTACATTCAAATCCTGCAATCTCCCGTACCTCTCCCGTTATCTTCCATTCAAATTTCTTAATACTATCCGAGAGCGTGTATGAGGTTTCAAATACATTCCGAATCATCAAAGTATTATTCGTTGCAAAATTTTGCATCACGAAGTTAGACTCGTTTGGTTTTAGGTTATCGTACATGTATTTATTATCTGTATTTTCTTTGCTCAGATGATAATTAGATAGCATCGGGGTAAACTCGAGCGTATATTGGTCAACTAATACTTTGCTCATTACTTTCTTCATTTCCTCCTCCCAAAATTTCACTTCGTCGTTGTCTTGTTTGTTGATATTGAATTGACTTATACGTCGCTCATAGGTTATTTTACCTTCGGATATAAAAATGGCCTGCCCGGTTGCAATAAACGAACTAAAAAGTGTTATTATTAGAAATATGTTTTTCATTGCTAGTATTAATAGAGGTTACCATTACCAAAAACTGGTAGGCTTACCATTTTTTGAAAAGTTATAAATAAGACTAAATAGTACAAACCGCCGAATACCATTATTGGTAGTTTCGGAAATAAAATTGCTGGAGATGTTTCTGTTTATAAATGCATTTTGGTTTAAAACATCATAGGCAAAAATTTTACATTCAAATGCGTCTGATTTCCCAAATACTTTTCGGATAGAAGGGCTTACAATATATACATTCCGTTGGTTAGGGAATGTAGCTGATTTCTAATACAAAGTAGCATCTAGATTAACAGCAAAATAGGTTTTCACTTTTTTAAATGAAAGCTCGAGATTGCCGTTTGATTCGTACGACCAATAGTTCGTTTGAATTTCGGGTCGGATACTAGAAACCGTTTTTCTATTATTCGCGCTCAAACGCCAGTAAAATGATAAAGCCCCTTCCCCATAGTGATT
This sequence comes from Bacteroidota bacterium, assembly GCA_026391195.1. GTDB lineage: Bacteria > Bacteroidota > Bacteroidia > Chitinophagales > Chitinophagaceae > Sediminibacterium. The sequence continues at coordinate 88,800 of JAPLEI010000078.1, forward strand.
AAGGCTGATGGAGTAACTGGAGCTGTTATTATCATTAATATTTTCGATTCCATTCAAAATATTAATATATCTATTAAAGTTTTTGTTAATTCCTACACCGCCGTTTAAGCCTTCAAATAGCTCCCTATCAAAGAAAAATCCTGCACCATAGCTATAATTTCCGTTCACATTTACATATTGACTTACCCTTCTTCCAAGAGAGTCTATCGTGTTACTGGTAGTGATATCGCTAATTGTGTTTGCGTAATTCGCATTAAAGCTGATATATCTGCTCTTGAGCACTTTATAGTCGGATGCATTCAGTGAGAATCGGTTTTCAAATGATTGTTGCAGATTTGGATTGCCGATAGTAATGTTCAGCGGATCGGCATTGTTAATCAGGGGTTGAATTTGCTGAAGTTTGGGGTTCTCCGTTTGTCCATTGTAATTAAAGCTGATGCGTCTTTGTTGTTTTGGGGTATAGTTTATCTGAAGGCTCGGAATAAAGTTGTTAAATGAAATGGCGCGGGTTGCTCCGGAGAGTTGGTCTTTCATATTATATCGGGCAACACCAAATCCAGACCCAACCACATAGTTTAGCTTTTTATCGGCGTGTCGAAAATTTATGGATCCTGAATTGTTGAGTGTGTTATATACAAAATGGTTACTTAACGAATCAACCAATTGTGCGGGATCATATTTTGTTCCTGGGTTAGAGGAAGGTTTAAATTGATCGTAGGTGAATTGTTTAGCATCATTTCGTGCTATTACCAAACCATACTTGAAAAGTAAAAAGTTTTTTGCACTGATGGGTTCGGTATAAATAATATCTGCATTTGCAGAGGAGGTTTGCAGATTGCCTTCTTTTAGTTGATTAAAGCTATCGCTTCGAAAGCGGAAGCCCGAAAAATCAAAAAAGTCGTTTTCTGCAAGTAAGGTTCCATCTTGCAGTTTATTATTTATTCTCCAGTTGGTATTAAATGAAATAGTTCTCCCCTTTTTTGCATATTTTTTTCGATAGCTAATAGTGCCTAGCATAGATTTTTCATCCTCTTGAAGGGTACTTGACCGGGTTGTTTGATTGATTTTATTTCCTAGTTCTCCTGAGGTTATACCCGAATAATCAATAGATACATGACCCATGGTATTTGATAGGCTAACGTCTAATTTCAGTAATCCTGTACTGTCTGTTCCCCACTGATTTATGCTATGTGCACTCACTCTTTTTCTATCGCTTATTTGTTTATTTTCCGTATTGGAAATCAGTGCAGAGTCTTCTAAAATTGTTTTGGTATACTCTGTTCCCAGTGAATTTGTTTGCAGCCTTTGATATTGGGCGGTATTATTGGTGGAACGATTTTTCCATTTGTTAGAAAACAGCGCACCTATTTTTTGTTGATTAGGCAGACCGTTATTGGATTCAAAATCGCCACCCCCTGAAAAGTACATACTAATGCCACCATCATCATTTATTTCAGTTGTCATTCCACCTCCATCGGCATAATTTTGTCTTTCTTCCCAATTAAGGGCTTCATAACTTGTATTATCAGAAGTAATATACCCGGCTATTTTTCTTTTACCCTTAAATGCGTTTGCGAGTATCTTGCCATTACTATATTGTTTAAAATCGTTCCCCAATTCTGCCTTTCCAAAATAGCCATTCTTTTTATCTTCTTTTAATTGCAAATTGATTGTTTTCGATTTTACGCCATCATCAATTCCGGTAAATGCCGCCTGGTCTGATTTTTTATCAAATACCTGTACTTTGTCAATGATGTCGGCCCGCAGGTTTTTGGTAACCACTGCTGGGTCGTCGCTGAAAAACTCTTCTCCATCTACCAATAACTTGTTTACTTTTTCTCCTTGGGCTTTAATTTCTCCTTTCGAATTTACCTGAATGCCGGGTAAGTGCTTTAATAGTTCCTGTACATCTGCATTGGGCCCTACCCGAAAACTATCTGCTCTATATTCTGTGGTGTCACCTTTTATCCGAATAGCCGATACGTTATTGCGTACGATTACTTCCTTTAATACGTGTGACTTTGTGTTAAGGTAAATTTTATTTAAATCGAGATCTTTATCGGCTTGTACTTTATCTATAAAGTCGGCATATTGGGGATAAGACACCATTACAATATATGTTCCGACTATTATATTCGAAAATTGGAATTTCCCTTCTTTGTCTGTTCGGGTGGAAGAAAGTAGCACGGAGTCTTTGGCCCGCAGGAGATTTACCGTTGCATTTGTAAGACTGATTTTTACGGTAGTATCCTGAATTTGTCCTTTAAGCACGATGGTGGTTTGTGCGAAACCCGCTTTTGTAAACAGGCACAATAACCAAACTCCCATTATGTGTAGGATTGTAGATTTAAGCAAGTAGTTTAGTTTTATTGAAAGTAAGCTTTACACATATATAAAAGCAAATTGGTATGTTAATTACCTTGTATTTTAAATTTTTTAACAACTTGTTTAAGAGTTGGCAATGCAATACAACAGAATATTCAGGAACCAAAAAATTCAACTGCAACGAATGCCTGGCAAAGTATAATTCTTGTGCATTTTATTGCTGGCCTTTCTAAATAAGGCATTCATAAAGTAGTTAGGTCAGAAAGGAAGAATACGTGATTGCTGGCTTATTTTTCAGTAATCACTATTTTGTATATGCTGTAGGAATGAAATAAAGCAATAAGTAAGTTACTTATAATTACTGGGTTGGATAAAGTACCCACCATAATAGGGCTTAAAACCTTATAAACCACTTGCACAGATAAAAGAGCCATAACAAATTTAGGGTCAAATTTAAATAATAGTACTGCAGAAAATAGTAGAATGGCTAGGTAGATAGAAAGAAGAATTCCTCTTGCCGGTGTTTCTATACCATAAGAATATACTGCCCAATTTGCTTTTAGAAATAATCCAGTACATACGGGAATTAAAACAAGTAGGTTAAGTAAAAGGGATAATTTAGGAAATAGCATGTTTTTTAAATTCATGATTAAAGAAGTAAAAGTGACAGATTAAAAATACACTATAATTGAATTTAACCACTAACAATAGTAAGCTTTTTAAAAGTTTAAAAAATAAATTCATTAAAATTAAAATTGTATTTTTGTGTGAATGAAGAAGGCTATCATTATAGGCGCAACTAGTGGAATTGGGAAAGCAGTAGCAGAAATCCTTTTGCAGGAAGGGTATCTAGTAGGTGTTACTGGTAGGCGGGAAGACTTATTCGCAGCAATGCAGCAACAATTTTCGGGGAGGATTTTTTGTAAAAAAATGGATGTTCAGGAGCTATTAACTCTTGCGTCAATTTGTAATGAACTGGTTAATCAGATGGGGGGCATGGATTTATTAGTTATTTCGGCGGGGATTGGTGAAGGAAATAAGCAGTTGGATTTTGAAATTGAAAATGATGTTATTCAAACTAATATTCAAGGCTTTACTTGTATCGCCGACTGGGGCACTAGCTTTTTTAAAAAACAGGGGTATGGCCATCTTGTAAACATTAGTTCTATTGCCGGAATTAGAGGAAATGGACTTGCTCCCTCCTATAATGCTACAAAGGCCTATCAAATCAATTACCTAGAAGGGTTGCGATTAAATACAATAAAGTCAGGTTATGATATCACCGTAACGGATGTTCGTCCAGGCTTTGTGGATACTGCTATGGCGAAGGGCAACGGGCTATTTTGGGTAGCACCCGTTAAAAAAGCCGCTGAACAAATAGTTGAAGCCATCAAACGAAAAAAAGGGGTGGTTTATATCACAAAGAGATGGGGATTAATTGGGTATGTTTTAAAAATAATTCCTTTTTCAATCCTTAGAAGGGTATAATTGAAAAAGGGCATACTATCGAAGTATACCCTTTTACCTTTTTATCTTGCTCCTTTTCCAATGAATAAAACTATTAGTAAGCGCTATCGTAAATTATTCGCAAACAGCATCTCACAGCAACACAAAAATCGAGCGTTTGTGAAATGCTAATGGTTAACCTATCTTTTTCTTAGGCTTACATTGCCAAAACCTTTAATTACGACGACCACCGCCTCTTTGTCCACCACCGCCTCCTCCTGGCCTAGCAGCTGCTCCACCCGGTCTCGCACCAGCTCCTCCTCCCTGCATACCTCCGTTTCCGGCGGGTCTACCACCAGTTGGGTTTGGTCTGCTCGCATTGTTAAAATTATTCGTCCGTTGGTTGCCTCGGTCTCTCGACTGCATCTCGCGGTTCATATTAGGTGCTTGTGATTGGTTCCATTTATTGCTCCTATTGTCTCGCTGGTTAATACCACCCTTATTATCTTTTTGAAAAACATTACCATCCCTGTCTGCAAAAACATTGTTGGTGGCATTCGAATTCTGGGAGTTGGGGCGAGTATTATTGCCAGGACGATTATTGTTATTACCTCCTAACATACCGTTACCGGCGTTGTTGTTATTTCCAGGTCGATTGTTGTTATTGCCACCTAATATACCGTTACCAGAGTTATTATTATTTCCCGGACGATTATTATTGTTATTATTATTTCCTGGCCGATAGTTGCTGCCGGGGCGATTGTTATTATTGTTGCCTCCGTTATTCATAATGCCGGGCCGATTATTATTTCCCGGGCGATTATTATTGGGGCGATAAATATTGTTGTGGTTATTGTTGATAGTAATATTATTGTTACCATAATGATTGCCACCTGGGCGATACCCCGGTCTGCCGGGCCGGTTACCATAGTAGCCACCGCCATAAATTGGTGGACGAGGAGGTGGGAAGTACATGGGGGGCCCAAACCAACCAACGCCACCATAAACACCTCCAAAACCAAAACCCACGTGCAGGAACCCTACATTAAATCCAACGCCCATGCTCCAGCCAGTCCATGGATTATAACTAAACCCAAACCCCCAGGTAGTGGGCCGTGGATAATAAATACTGCCATACCATGGTCGATAATAAAAGCCCGTTCCATATACAATAACCGGGTCGCCCTGAATATAACATCCCAGATAACCGCCTGTATAGCCAACCACCACGTACTCGGGGGTACTTTCGTACACATGCACAAACTTCGCACTATAAGCAGCACATTTTGCCGGGATCTTTTCAATATCTGCGGGCCGAACATCCGATAACTTCCACGGACCTTTCGCGTTATCACCAATAAACCAAACACCATTGTCTAAGGCAAAATATTTTCCACTTGCCTCTTTTAACACCGTCAAATTGCAGTTAATCCCTAATTGAAGCGAGCATCCTTCAATGGCTTCAAACTTCGGGTCACCATCATACTCTACTTTTACAGTAGCCGTTTTCCGGTCTACTTTTGCTGTTTGAGGAATCTCCGCATCAATAATGGCTTCTTCTGCAGCATCCGTTCCTGAAACACTAACCAATACATTGTCTTTATCAGACCCTTCGGGAATTTTTGAAAAATCGGCTGGTAATTTATCTGGTTCATTAAATACCCACGGCCCATTTAGTGAGGAAGATTTATACCACCTTCCGGCAATAAGAATAAAGATTTTACCATCCGAGGTTTTTAAAATATCATTTACAGAATTCGATACATATTGTAAAGAAGTACTGTCGACTTTTTTGTAAACGGGTGTGCCCTTTGTCTGAATCAGTTCTGCAGGCTCTGTGCTTACAATTATGTCGGTTGCCTCCGGTTTGTCTTTTACTTCTTTGTTATCATTATTTTCTTTTTCCTGTTTTTTAATCTGGTCGTTGATAGATTTTACTTTCTTCGATTGGGTTGTGGCAACTGTCCATCCAGTGAGCACATTAGTAGATTTATACCAGATACCACCATTGTACATATTCCATTGGGCGCCTTCTTTAAATAATAGGTTGGGCGAATTCACTACTCTTTCTGCATCCAGGTCTTTGTCTTTTTGAATTTTGGGCTCACCATCTAATATTACCAGCGTGGTGGGTTTGTCTTTGTAGATGATTTTCGGCGGATTATTGTTGTATATTTCTGCATTGGGATGATCTTTTTTAATGGTACTTGCCAATTGATCTAAAGAGATTTCCAAGTTCCAGTTGGGCACTTCGGTTTCTATTAAACGGATGAGTTGTTTAATTTTTTCCTCATCATCAACGCCCTTTATTTTTGCATTGGTGATTTTTATGGATTCAAGACTTGCCTTACGGGTAGCTTTATCTGTTGCTAGTTTTGCTTCAAAGAAAATAGCACCGAAAATCAACTCATCACTGGCTTTTTCCTTGCCGGCAATAGCGGCTCTACCGGAAAGGGTATTGCCTTCAACTGCGTCGGGCTGAGGCTGGTAGATGATTACTTTTCCGCCTGTTTTGGCAAATGGAATCTCTCTTGGCCAGGTTGTTTGCGCACGTACTATTTGCTGATTAAAAACTAAGGCAGCAAAAAGGAAATAATAAATTCGATTCATACAATCTGTTTATCAAGTAAAAGTTTTATTTAGCGTACAACTATATATTGGGCCTTTTAAGCGCAGGCTTATTTCATTCAATATTTTTACAATATAATACATGGTGAAAGGTAGTATATGCCCTTATGGCAGGGCAAGTAATTTTGCGCTAAGATATTAAAGACCAATATTATTTCTATTAGCTTTTTTACGTTTATTGCTTCTTTTCTGTTTCGATTTATAGATTTGGACAAGATGATAATCCTTTCTATTCAATTTAGCTTATTAGGCAGACTTTACATACCTTAACCATGTGGCTGATAATCGAACGATTAATCGAGTATTTCGGGATTATTAAAATCAAAAATATAAATTTGATTG
>JAPLEI010000071.1 GCA_026391195.1 Bacteroidota bacterium
AATATGAAACAGATGCACCTCAAATTATCGGCAGCGGCAACTGCGTTATGTTTTGGCTGGCTACGTTGGCAGGGGGCATCTTTGTTTACAGTGGAAAGTAAGGGCGGCATTGTTGATTTAGAAATGGCCGACACCCCCGAAAAATTGCAACACCTATTGGGTTTATGGAATAAGCAGGTGGCGGTGAATAATATTTATATCGACTTTCTTTTTATACCCTGTTATGCGCTCTTTCTTGCTGTATGCTGTAAGTATATGGCAGAAAAAATAGTTCGGCCATCCTATCAAATATGGGCGAACAGATTGGTAAAGTTACTTGCGGTAGCAGCCCTGTTTGATGTTGTTGAAAATATACTTATGCTGATGAGTATAGCAGGTAATTTTACTCCGGAAACCCTTTTATTAACCCGACTAATTGCATCCTGTAAGTTTCTATTAGTAGGGTTGGCTGTTCTGTATATATTGTTTGGACTAGTCACTTCTCTCGTATCTAAAAAATCTACTCACCATGGAGCATAACCCCTGGACGATTAATGCAGAGAAGTCGGTATACGAGAATCCATGGATACAGGTTTCGGAATTTGCCGTAACCAATCCTTCCGGAAAGGATGGTATTTATGGGAAAGTTCATTTTAAAAATATAGCTGTTGGGGTGGTAGTATTGGATGAAGAGATGCACACCTGGCTGGTTGGTCAATACCGATTTCCCCTGGAGCAATACAGTTGGGAAATTCCAGAAGGGGGTGCCCCCGTGGGAACCGACCCTTTATTAGCTGCCCACAGAGAATTAAAAGAGGAAACTGGTTTTACAGCTCAAAGTTGGCAGCACCTGCTTACGATGCATTTATCCAATTCAGTTTCCGACGAACTGGCCTTGGTTTATCTGGCTACCGACCTCAAGGCGGGTGAATGGGAACCGGAAGAAACCGAACAGTTACAACTCAAACGGGTACCCGTGCAAGAAGCATTTGCCATGGTTGCCAGCGGAGCAATTACAGATGCCATCAGCGTAGCTGCTTTATTGAAATTACAAGTATGGCTTCAGCAACCGAAATAGAAATGATACCTTAGCGTATGCCTCCTAAATCATCCACCCTAATTATCGGCAAACAACCCCTAATGGAAGCCATCCAATCGGGAAGAGCGATCGATAAAGTTTTATTGCAAAAAAATCTTACCGGGGAAGTTGCACATGCTATTAAACAACTTGCAAAAGAAAACCAGATTCCGGTACAATTGGTGCCGGTAGAAAAACTGAATGGACTAACCCGTGCCAATCACCAGGGAGTAGTGGCTTTTGCATCGCTGGTAAAGTATATGGACCTCCAACAGGTGATAGACTTTGTAGTGGGCGAGGGGCAAACGCCTTTGTTTTTAATGCTCGATGGAATTACCGATGTGAGAAATATTGGTGCCATTGCCCGTTCGGCAGTATGCTGTGGTGCCCAGGCATTAATTATTCCTGATAAAGGAGTGGGTGCCCTACAAGAAGAAGCTTTTAAAAGCAGTGCCGGTGCGCTCGAGTGGATTCATATTTGCCGAGTAAACAGTTTGATAAAAGCTGTAGATACCCTGCACCTCAATGGAATTCAAGTTTTCACCTCCGAAATGCGGGCCGAAAAAGGAGTAAGTGAATTACCCTTTTCAGAACCCTGTTGCATTATTATGGGTGACGAAGGGCGTGGCGTGCAGCCCCATCTTGCCAAAGCAGCCGACTATTTCTTTTCCATTCCCATGGCCGGAAAATTTAATTCCTTTAACGTATCAGTTGCCGCCGGTATCATTTTGTATGAATCCATGAAGCAACGTATGGCAGGTGCTGGCAAATAAAATAGGCATGAAATTTCAACTAACCACCGATATCCAACCCCTTCCAAATCCCATCGGATACCAAGATCCTATTTTGCTGGTGGGTTCTTGTTTTACCGAGAATATGGCAGCAAAACTGCGCACTTATAAGTTCTCGGTGCTGGATAATCCTTGCGGTATTCTATTTAATCCGGTAAGTGTTTTCAATAGTTTGTTTAGCATTTTGCATAATACCGCAATCACTAAAGAAGAATTATTTTTTCATTTAGATTGTTATCATAGCTGGCAACACCACGGAAAATTTTCTGCACCCACTGCAGAAGCTTGTATACAACAAATTAATGCCAGCGTTCAACAAGCACATACTTTTCTTACAACAGCTCGGGTACTGATTATTACTTTGGGGTCTGCATGGACGTACCAATTAACGCCCCTTGCACCCTTGTATCAACCCGAAACGGCCGTAGCGAATAATCACAAAGCCCCCGCCGATTGGTTCGAAAAAAAGTTGCTCTCCGCAGCATACATTGTGCAAACCTATACTTCCCTTATTCATCAATTGCGGCAATTAAATCCTTCATTGCAAATTATGTTTACTGTTAGTCCGGTTAGGCATTTGCGCGAGGGTTTGGTAAATAATAACCGGAGTAAAGCTATCTTGCTGCAGGCAGTTCATCAATTAACCGAGCAAGTAGAAAATGTATATTACTTTCCCGCCTATGAAATTGTAGTGGATGAATTACGCGATTATCGATTTTATGCAGAAGATCTGGTACATCCCAATTATCAAGCTACCCGCTATGTATGGGAAAAATGGG
>JAPLEI010000148.1 GCA_026391195.1 Bacteroidota bacterium
AGCAGGTATAGATGCCAGGGTTTTTGCCCTTCAGGCCGCTATTACCCCTCAAATTGATTGCAGACAGTGTGGAAACTGCTGCAAAACACTGATGATTGAAGTTTCCCAACCAGAAGCCGAGCGGGTAGCCCAATTACTGGGAGTAGAAAGTGACCAATTTGTTTCAGAGAACCTAGAAAAAGGTATTGGGCAACGAATGATCATGAATACCATGCCCTGTCGCTTTTTAGAGGAATTATCCTGCTCCATTTATACTGACCGTTTTGCCGGATGCAGGGAATTTCCGGCCCTACACTTACCGGGTTTTACCGCCCGCTATTTTACCACCCAGATGCATTACGGTCGCTGCCCAATTATATTCAATGTACTGGAAGCCCTAAAAAAAGAGTTGTCATTTTTTACGCCAGATCTTCCCGTTAGTGTGTAATTTTAATGATGCAGGTATCTTTTGGAGTTGACAGAATTTTATCCCAACACCCAAGCTGGAAAAACGAATCGCTGGGTTTATTAACCAATCACGCCGCCACAACCCGTGATGGAACCCCAGCCCGAGAGGCTATGTTGCGCCATGGATTTTCTTTACAAGTGCTATTTTCTCCGGAACATGGATTGGATGTGCAAGGAGCTGATGGTGCAGCAATGGAGGATGGGAAAGACTGGCTTACCGGACTACCCGTAAAGAGTTTATACCGACAGTCATTTGCACCTGATTTGGAAGATTTACGTGGGCTAGACCGTATAATTTTTGATGTGCCAGATGTGGGTGCCCGATTTTATACTTACTTATGGTCGCTCACTTATTTGATGGAAGCTTGCGCTGCTGCAGGAAAGCCACTGTTGGTACTAGACCGACCCAATCCTATTTCCGGTATCCTAGAATTAGCAGAAGGGCCTATGCTGGAAACGGAACAGTCTTCCTTTATCGGAAGATGGCCTATCCCCATTCGCCACAGTTGCACGCTGGGTGAGCTCGCCAGGTATTTTAAAGAAGTTTACCAGATAGGAGTTGATTTGGAAGTGATTGCCTGCACTGGTTGGGAAAGATCGCAATTTCAGCCTGATTGGGGAACGCCCTTTGTGGCCACTTCTCCGGCTATTCAACAATTTGAGGCCATGTTGTTATATCCTGGCTTATGCTTGTTGGAAGCTACCAATATTTGTGAGGGACGGGGAACAACACTTCCTTTTATGCAATTTGGGGCCCCTTGGATGGATGGCAACCGGGTGGCGAAAACCTTGTACGATTTATCGTTGGATGAAGTATCGCTGGAACCCGTTCGATTTACCCCAGATTCCGGAATTTGGGCGGGGATGGAATGTAAGGGAGTACGATGTTATTTAACGGATACTCCCCATTTTCAGCCGGTGTATTGGGGACTCATGTTGTTGAAAGTAGTGAAGGATCTGTATCCCAATGATTTTTCCTGGGCATCCTATCCAACTTTGGCAAATCCTACAGGCACAAAGCACCTAGATAAATTACTCGGTGTACCCAATAGTGAGGCATTATTCGATTTATCTATACCAGCTTTCCTATCAAAGATTACCCGACTTACGCAGGTACAGGAATGGAAAAACAGGATGAACAAATATCTTTTATATAGTTAATAAACAATTAGTTATAAGATTTATATGAAATTTTATTGTATGATTTATTCCTTTCCGAAATATTTGGCAATTTGCTTCTTTTTTTGTATATTAAGTTTCCCACTTCTTTTACAAGCACAGCATACCTATACAATCGAATCTTTGCCATCTAACCCGTTGGGAAGCAGTTTTCGGGGTTTACAAGTGGTATCAGACCAAGTAGTTTGGGTAAGTGGCAGCAGGGGAACAGTTGGCCGTTCAACGGATGGAGGTGCACACTTGCGCTGGCAGCAGGTTGTTGGGTATGAAAAACGGGATTTCCGAGATATCGTCTCCTTTGATAGTTTAACCGCCCTAATAATGGCTGTAGCCGAACCAGCGGTAATTTTGCGCACAGATAACGGCGGACTCAGCTGGCAACCTGTATTTACCGATTCAACGCCCGATATGTTTTTGGATGCCATGCATTTTGTGGATGCGCAAAACGGTATAGTAGTGGGCGACCCAATAAAAAACCAGGCATTTTTGGCCTATACCCGCGATGGTGGCCTACATTGGTCACGCAATCCCTACGGGGATCAGCAACCCGCAATTCGTCTCGATTCCGGGGAAGCTTTTTTCGCCTCCAGCGGAACCAATATACAGCTACTGAAAACCACCCCGAATTTTCAATTTTATATGGTTACGGGCGGATTGCGCTCCCGATTAATAGGAGTAGGAACTACTTTCAACCAGGATATTCCTTTTGCTGCTTTGGGATCTAGCCGCGGCGCTAACTCACTCGCCATGTTAAACAACCATATAGGCGTAATTGTAGGAGGTGATTTTGCCCGGGATAAAGACAGTCTTCATACCTGTTTCTTAGTAAATACCCGATCTGCTAACCCCTTCCGTACTCCCCAAACTACCACCCATGGCTATCGATCTTCCGTAACCTGGATAACCAGGAAAGCCCTAATTGCCTGCGGAACCTCCGGGGTAGATATCTCAACAGATCACGGTAATAACTGGATGAATATTTCATTAACCGGATTTCATACTTTAGGAAAATCCCCAACTGGAAACTATGTATTCCTAGCGGGATCAGGCGGCAGAATAGCAAGAATGGCCATCCATTAATTCAAATTATCCCCCCCATCCACTTAGCATATTCTTTATCATAACACATTAAACAATATATAACAGGAAATTCCCAATAATATTCCCAGCATTTACTAATTTTAGTCAGTTACCGGATTCTACATTGCAAACGCATACCTAACTTAAGGGGTGATGAAAAAATTTCAGGCAATAATACATTTCACCATGGACGAGGAGTTTATGACCTTGGTGCCCCCGCATAGAACCTATATTAATTATCTGATCAACAAAAGCATCATCGACAGCTATGCCGTTAGTATGGAGAGCATGACCTGCTGGATTACCTTCCATGCCAATACCCGGGAAGAGGTGGAAGCCTATATAGAAAAATCTCCATTGTGTAAATATTGGCAATTTCATATTGAAGAGTTGTTTGTTTACGATAGTCAACAGTACCGACTTCCTACCGTTCAGTTAAATTAAGGAAAGATTTTTTTGGGTAAATACTATTCTACCCCTATTTTTGCCCTCCATTTAAAAGGGAGCATAGCTCAGTTGGTTTAGAGCATCTGCCTTACAAGCAGAGGGTCCGCGGTTCGAGCCCGTGTGTTCCCACTTTGAAGCCTCACATTATTGTGGGGCTTCCTTATTAAGGTGTCGCCAGCCTCTGGCGAGTTTGGTTTCATTACTGGGTTGCTGATTTTTGTTGAGTGCGGGTTAGTGAGGTGTTGTCCGCCTCTGGCGGACTTTGGGATGGGTTTCAGGTTGTGTGTGGGGGGCAAATGGTATGCTGTGTGGCGGGATAGTGATGTAGGGTCTTATGCCTTGTGTTTTTTTGGGATTAATTTTGCTTTAGCAGTAACAGGAAACTGTTCTTTCTTGATAGGTAATAATTACTTTTGCCTGTACTTTTCTCTATGCCAGCTTATAATCCATTAGAAGAATCTGTTGAAGAATTGGTAGTGGAAACTACAAAGGGTTTTCACCTGATAGTATGGAATGATGAAGTGAATACGTTCGAGTGGGTTATTGAAACCTTAATTGAAGTATGTGGCCATGAACATGAACAAGCCGAACAATGTGCCTGGCTGATTCATAATCGGGGAAAATATGCCGTTAAGAATGGCAGTTACGAAATACTCAAGCCCATGTGTGATGCCATTACCGACCGAGGTATTGGTGCAACTATTGAATCGGCTGAATAATTATCCAAAGAATCGTTTCATTTCTCAACATGCCTTTACATATCCTATCCGAAAAGCATTGGTTTCCCCCGGTTTCTGATGCAATGGAGGATGGATTATTAGCCATTGGAGGCGATGTAAATGCAAGCCGTTTACTGCTGGCGTATCAAAAAGGAATCTTTCCGTGGTATAACGACGATTTACCACTCTGGTGGAGTCCAGATCCCCGTTTTGTACTATTTCCGGATGAACTGAAAGTGAGTAAAAGCATGCAACAAATTTGTAAAAAGCCTCCCTTTACTTTTTCCATCAATCAGGCTTTTAAGGAAGTGCTCCTACAATGCAGTGTTTCACCCAGGCCAGGTCAGGAAGGTACCTGGCTGAATCCTGCACTCATAGATTCTTTATGTTCCCTTCATCAACTGGGTTGGGCACATAGTGCTGAAGTATGGCAGAAAAATGAATTGGTGGGAGGCTTATATGGTATTCGTATCGGAAAAATATTCTGCGGTGAAAGTATGTTTAGCCGCACTAACAATGCTAGTAAATATGCCTTTATCCAGTATGTGCAGGAATTGAAAAAATTGGGGGTGGAATTAATTGATTGCCAAGTTTACTCCGAACACCTCGCTTCTTTAGGAGCCAGGATGATTTCCCGAAGTAGTTTTATGGAGAATTTATAAACAGCATCGAAGTGCTGATAACCCAGATGCTCACTTGACGGTAGGTTCTAAAAAATCACGATTCACTCAAAATTAGTTGTTACTATCCTTTTCTTCCTTTCTGCAATGAGCAAGGGATTGCGGTAAATTGGATTATCTATCCTTAGTTTTTTCCAACAAGCTTTGATTTATTATCAGTCAATTTTTGTTTGATATATGCTTTCAATTCATCAAAAGTCATATTTTGAGTTTCAGAACTAATTTTGGCTCTGATTTCTCTCATCATTTTTACAGCATCAAACTGTTTTTCTGGTTTAGTCTTTTCCATAATTTACTAAATCTTTGGGGCTTCTAATTTCGAGCATTGAAAATCCAAGTCTTACATTTACTGAGTTATAACCCTTAATTCTTTGAAGGTTTACGATATGTTTAAAGTTCCAACTGGCAAGAACGTCCACTTTATAAATTGTTGCTAAAGCTATGTGACGACAGTCTTCCAAACTCGTACTTCCAACAACTTTTTCATCAATATAAGTATCCGCAAGTTTTATTGCTTCTTTTGTTAGTTCAACTCTTTGAAATTTGTCAGCTGAATATTTAAATAAATGTTCCCTTACTTGTTGGGGTGCGTTAATCAATTCGAGATCAAGTAAGTCAGAAACAACAAAAATAACTTCATTTTTATCAAGCCGCTCAAATAACTGTATGGTTGCCTCTTTGAACTCTTCGTCATAATAACCCCCTACTACAGAAGTGTCTATGTAAATTCTTTGCCTCATTTATTTTGATCATATTTTTATAGTCTACCCATTTTGTCGAGATTTAAATCGTAGGGTTTCAGTCTACTCCCACACCGGAAACTACCCACTAAATCCATACATTCTTTGCACATCGCGAACAATCATTTCTATATCGCGGTCTTTTCCCATGGGGTCATAACCTTGTTTCAGACTACTCCCAAATACAAAAGCTACTCCCTGCCAAAAGGCGGCCGTCATAAATCCCTTGTATTCTTCAATAATTTCGTAGCAGTTATTGCCGGTTTGGCGATTGATGAGTTTCATCAATACCTTACCCTGATAAACCGAAAGCTGCGTAAGCTTATCCGTAAACTCTTTTTTCAGTTCTTTTTCGCGGGAATGAATGATTTTTCTTCTCTCTTTTTTACTCTCTACATGCTCCAGTTTCACATTGATTTCATTCATTATTTTACTGGCAGCCATTGCATAAGGATAGGTAACATAAACGGCATTCCGCAATCGAGTCCACTCAGCCCAGTATGCTTTTTGTTGTGCTGTTAATTTGGTATAAACAAACACCGGTGGTAAAACACCATAGGGAATGGTATCTCCATTAGCTGAAATGATAGCATATACCCGCACTGTATCTAGACTGCCCGTTTGTGCAGCCGTTCGATTCCCTGCCAAAACAGCCAGTAGAATACAAACTGGAATACCTATTTTTCGGATTAGGGTATGCATACAATAGAATGACAGGTTTCGTAATCTTAATGCTGCCTCTGCCGTAAAGGTAACCTAAAAAAATAGTTAAGAAGTGGCTGACCGAACTGTTTTTCCGAAACGAATTCTCTGCCAAACCGATAAGAAAAACCCAATTACCATCAGAATGGTACCTAACCAAAGCAGGTTAATCATTGGAAATTCGTACACTTTCAGGGTTAGTAAACTGGTGATGGAAGCACTTTGCTTTACACCAATTTCTAATAAGCCCTTTTTCTCGTCGAGAACCCGGTTAAAGGTAATGGCCACACTTTGGGCAACTACGGTATCTACAATAGGGCGCCATTGATTTGCTTTTAGCGCCATTCCTGGATGAGCAGGATAGCGACTGCCATTTTTGGCTTCCAGGGTAAGATTGAGAAAAACAGCAGTTTCATCATTTGCATATAGGGATTGTCGGCTGGCGGGATTTACACTTACCGAATCTAAGCGCATCCAGCCAGAACTGTAAAACAAGGTATCCCCCACCCTTATGGTTCGGGGTTGGAAAGTACTCGTATCGGTTTGATTATTCTCCTGAAAAGAAGTAATGTACGCGAAAATATCTTTATTCCAGTAATGCTTCGCAGCCGGGTTAGCCGCAAATCCTTCCCCACCTTTATTCTGTTTGATAACATCCGGATAAAGACTAAAACTTTCCTTCCCCTGTTTGTCTGTAAAGTGAATATCGAAATAACGCTTTCTATCAAGGGGATTAATACTATCTCCCTGATAGGTTACCCAAAATTTACCCATATCGGTTTTGAGTCCTTTAAACAGGGTAATATTTTCTGCCGGATCACCTGCAGCACTGCCCTTGCTATTGGCACTGAGTGGGGTTATTCCGGTGGTATTCCAACTGAGCACGGTTTTTTTAGAGGAGGAAATTAAAATACCCACCAACATCAATCCAAATCCAACATGCGCCACAGAGGCACCAGCCGCCTTAATTTTTCCTTTTAATACCAACCAGATGTAGGAGAAATTGGCAACTACTGAATACACGGCTGCAAATATGCCTACATGAATGGCCCATAAAAAGCCCATCCCTTTTTTGGTAAAATTAATATCCCCAAAAAAACTGATGGATAAACTGATTACAATGGCAATTGCAGTGGGCAGCCAAATGTGCTTTCCCAAATAGGCACGGGGGGTGGTTTTATATTTCAGATATTGTGTGATAGCCGATAAAATACCAATTACAATGGCTACAAATATTTGAATTTGATTATAGGCATATTCTGTGTCTTCCGGAGGCGCAATCTTGGTTCCAAACACTTTATTGAAAACCGGCACAGAAGTTTTGGCAATAATTACAATGCCCGCTAAAAATAATACCAACGACCCGATAAATAGCCAAAATTCCCGGCTATAGCTGTCTTCCTCCTTAGCAATGGAAGGTATCCCGCGGTATCGGAAAGCATATAAAACAAGGGCTGGAATTAGAAATACAAACAGGAACAATAGTAATTGGGTATTCATTTCTAAATCAGTAAATGCATGTACCGATGTATCCCCCAAAATACCACTGCGGGTAAGGAAAGTGGAATATAAAATGAGACAAAAGCTAATAATGTAAAAAAAATAGGTAGGCCTCAGGGAGTAGCCACTATTTTTATAAATCATATTCGTATGCAATCCCGCCACTAAAGTTAACCAAGGCACCAAAGAGGCATTTTCCACCGGATCCCAGGCCCAGTACCCGCCAAATGATAAACTTTCATAGGCCCAGGCAGCTCCCATCATTACCCCCAACCCCAATATGGCTGCAGAAAATCCAGTCCAGGAAAGAGCGGTACCCGTCCATTCGTGCCGATTGCTTAATAAACCCGTAATTGCCAATGCAAAAGGAATAATAGTAGAGGCAAAACCTAGAAATAAGATCGGTGGATGAATTACCATCCAATAATTCTGTAAAAGAGTATTCAATCCCTTTCCATCTCCCAACATTTGAAGATAATTGGGGTTACTAAAAATGGATGCAACGGTATCGTGTCGGAGTAAAATAAATGGACTGCTACCCACTTTTGCATTGAAAAAATACAAACCAATCAACATGGTGGCTAAACAAAACTGCGCTAGGTTAATTACCCCCAATACGCCATTTTCCCAAATCGATTTTCTGCGAATAAAAAACCATCCCAATACACAATGCCAGAATGACCATAGCATAAAACTTCCCTCCTGACCTTCCCAAAAGCAGCTGAGTAAATACTCAATCTGTAAACTTTTATCGCTGTGGTTAAAAGCATATTTATATTCAAAATAGTGGTGGGAGATAATATAGTACAGCGTTCCAAATAAGGCCAATACACTAAAAGTCTCTACCAGAAACGCTTTACGGGCTATTTTTTGCCAGCTAACCGATTCGGCAACCAAGGCCGAATTTTTGGAAGCCATAAAAAAAGCAACAGTAGCAACACCTGCACTCACCAAAAACAACAAGGAAAAAAAGTGACCAATTTGTCCGGGTAACAGGTGTTCGCCTATATAATTCATGAAAAAGTTTCTTAGCGTAGTTTAACGGATGGCTGGCGATTACAGGGTTTTAGAAACCGTCTGGTTATTGGGGGCATCTTTGTATTTAGAGGGACATTTCATCAGAATATCCTTACACTCAAAATGATCATCTTGCACCTTCCCTTTTAAAACGAGTCGCTCACTTTTTTCCATGTCGGTAGGTTTGTTGTTGTGATAAACCACTTTGATGTTATTTCCTAAGGAATCCACTGCCACAAAACTGAGGTAGTTGGGGTTTTTAACGGCATCGTATTCCATGGGGTATTCGTTATTGATTTTCGCAATCAGGTTAACAAATTTTCCAGGTTTCTCTTTGGCAGAAGCAATAGTTTCATAGGTAGTTAAATCGCCTGTATAACTGATTAAAACAACTATAGAAGCGGCTATCAACACCAGTAAGGCAATACTCGTTTTCTTCATAACTTCATTTTACTTTGCAAAGTTACTTCAAATTCGGGTATTTGTTGTGATAAGCTAGCCGCCAATAAAAAAGGGTTGAATTTTGTATTTTGTGGAAGAATCCGACTATCAATAATAGTATCAATATAACAAGCAAACCGACAAAATTCCCCTGAATTTGGCATAAATTTCCCGGATATTTATTCCATAAACCCGCTAACTTTGCGATCTTGATTTTGTATTTCAACTACCATGCTCGACCAATACCCGTTTAACCCAAATGCAGTAGGGAATACCCAGAACAACATTTTTGGCCTGCCGTTTTCTGAGGAAGAAGCACAACTGATTATTTTGCCGGTACCCTGGGAAGTAACCGTTAGTTATGGAGCTGGTACTTCCCGCGCTGCCGATCATATTTTTAAAGCCAGTAAACAGGTAGATATTTTTGATGCAGATGGAGACCGGGGTTGGGAAAAAGGTTTCTTTATGAAAGAGGTAGACAAGCGCCTCTTAATGAAAAGTGATTATTTACGTAAGGAAGCCGAGCTTTATATCAACTATATTTCTAAAGGGGATGAAGTAGCGCAAAACAAGTTCATGTGTAAAAGCCTTAAGGAAATCAACGAAGGCAATATTATGATGAACGAATGGGTATACACCCAAACCAAGGAATTATTGAAAAAAGGGAAGTTGGTTGGGTTGTTGGGAGGTGATCATAGCACGCCACTCGGTTTTATGAAGGCATTGGGGGAAGAATATGGTGAATTCGGTGTTTTGCAAATAGATGCCCACTGCGATTTGCGCGACGGATATGAGGGATTCCAATATTCCCATGCCTCCATTATGCGGAATGCCCTTCGCGAAATTCCTGCTATCACAAAACTAGTTCAGGCAGGCATTCGGGATTATTCGGAAGAAGAATGGCAGGAAATCTGCAATAGTAATTATAAAATTGTAAGCTACTTAGATCAAGCCATTCAACACCGCCAATTTGAGGGGGAAACCTGGAAATCGATTGCAGATGAGATTATCCAGCAACTGCCCCAACAGGTTTACCTGAGTTTTGATGTGGACGGTCTTGACAGAAAATATTGTCCCAACACCGGTACTCCCGTACCCGGTGGTTTTGAATTGGAGCAAGTTATCTATTTGGTTAAAAAAATCACCCAATCTGGCCGTAAATTAATTGGGTTCGATTTGGTTGAAGTAAGTGTGGGTCAAACAGACTGGGATAGCAATGTAGGAGCCAGAATATTATGGAGATTATGTAATATTATGGTTCATAATCATTCCTGATTTTATGCAGCCCGATTATCCTTTTGTATTGATTTTGGCAAATAAAGAGCGACGTGCTGCTCATTTTATCAGTTTAGTGCTTATTGGCATCACTTTTTTAACTGCCTTAATTTTCACAGCCACCCATTTATCGGTTAGCAGAATAGTACTTATTTTATTGGTTATTGTTCTGATTATTTCGCTCTACTTCAAATTAACTCGGAAGTATGAGAATGGATTTCCACAACTCATGTGGCCTATTGCGATTGCAGGATTGTGTTGGTTTCAGATCCCCAGTGGATTCTATATAGGCGCTGTATATCTGGCTGCTGCAATTTTTGAAAAGCAATCCCAGATACCAATCGAAATTGGAATAGATTCAACGGGAATTACCTTTAATCATTTTCCTCAGAAATTTCATGAATGGAAGAAAATACAACACTTTATTGTAAAGGATGGTTTGGTAACGATTGACTATTCAAATAATAAGGTTTTTCAAAAAGAATTAGCCAATGCAACTTCTCCCGAAGAGGAAGTTGAGGTAAACGAGTATTGTAGGCAATTTATCTCGTAAAGTTCCATGAGATTGATAGCTATCGCATTTAGCCGATATCCTTTACTTTTGCAGCATGCAATCAACTATTTCCCCTTTTCTTTTATATTCGGATGGCAATGGAAATATTTATGAAGATGAAACTTTATATGCCATTGGTCGTTCCGGTTGGGATGCCCACCCAGTTGAAGAAGAGAGCTGGATTCCGTTACCCGATGGTGGAAATTTATATGAGTTACCCGGTAGAAGGGGAATCGGTATTGATGTAAAAGATGGCAGTATGCGCCTTTGTGACAAAGGTTGGGCAGTAGCTGCTTTTATCCCTCCAGCTTATACCGGTTTATTTTTGGCAGCCTACGAAACTGCTGAGGATGCCCCAACGCTCCCCTTGTTCTGTTATACAGCAGCTGGATGGAAAAACCAAACCACCTATGTTACTGCCACCCGAATTGAAAAAGATATTCGTCAGGAAGCAGCTGGTTACGATACGGAAGCCATTGATACCGGCATGCACCGGATGCTCGCAGCTTATCCCAATAATCGATTGGTGCAGCATTTGATGAATAATTGCTGCAATACCTATCACTGTCCCGCTGCCCGAAATTTATCTCTAGGCAGATGGGAATGTCCGGTACCCTCCTCCCCTGCCTGTAATGCAAATTGTATTGGTTGCATCTCTTTTCAGCCAGTAGAGGAAACGATTGTAAGTACGCAAGACAGACTTACTTTTAAACCCACAGCGGAGGAAATTGTAGAATTTACGGTTCCGCACCTGATGCAGGCACCCTTTCCGATTATCAGTTTTGGTCAGGGTTGTGAGGGTGAGCCACTGTTGATGTGGGAAACCATTCGGGAAGCAATTATTGAAATCAGAAAACACACCCCACGGGGAAGTATCAACATAAATACCAATGGCAGCAATCCCGAGGCAGTTCGCGTATTGTGCGAAGCCGGCTTAAACAGTATTCGGGTAAGTACAAATTCGGTGCAAAAACATTTGTACGAAAAGTATTATCGTCCTAATAACTATATTTTCGAAGACATTCGCCAAAGCCTTCAGGTTATGCGGGATGCAGGGGGATGGTCGAGTATTAATTATTTTGTTTTCCCCGGCGTAACCGATACAGAAGAAGAATATGAAGCCCTTCGACAATTTATTATGGATACCGGTTTGCGGATGATTCAATGGAGAAATTTTAATATTGACCCCGATTGGTACCTAGGAAAAATGAATTTAACAGAAACGGGAAATATTATTGGTGTTAAAACATTGATGCACGAAATACAACAAGAATTTCCATCGCTAAAGTTTGGGTATTTCAATCCCTCGCTAGAGCGGATAAAAGGCAATTTCGAATTCGATTTTGCTGGCGGACAGGTAAATTCATAAGGAAGTGAACCAACTAAAACATCAAGTTCCTGTTTCGCAGGATATATCGGGCATACTACTAGCATTAATAGCCGTAATCGTTTGGGGTGGCAACTTTGTAATTGCAAGGGGCGTAAGTAACCAAATTTCCCCTATCTCCCTTGCTTTTTATCGATGGTCGCTGGCCACTATTATTTTACTACCCATCGCCTGGAAACAATTTCGTACCGAACTACCCATTATTCGTTTACATATACCTAATTTACTTTTAGCAGCCTTATTTGGCATTTCGCTCTTTAATACATTAGTTTATGTAGCCGGTCATTATACCACCGCCATTAATCTGGCATTAATAGGAACCACTTCCTCCCCTATCATGAGTACCCTGCTGGCTTATTTCTTTTTAAAAGAAAAACCCGGTGGGTTGAGAATTGTGGGTATGTTGTTTTGCATAACGGGTATTCTCTGGCTACTATCCGGAGGAAGTTGGCATAACTTACGCAACTTTCATTTTTCTAAAGGGGATGTATGGATTTTGGGAGGTGCCTTTTGTTTTGCAGTGTACAATATTTTATTTAGAAAAAAATCGCCTAACATTTCTCCCTACGCTTATTTATTTACTGTATTTGCAGCAGGCAGTTTATTTTTATTACCTGCCTGGTTGATAGAAAAACAGCAGGTTGCCGCCATAGTATGGACGCCCGCTTTGTTGGGATCTATTTTATACCTCGGTGCGGGCACTTCCGTGATTTCTTTTTTATGCTGGAATGCTTCTATGGAAAGAATTGGTATTGGAAGAACGGTATTATTTGGCAATCTCATTCCCATTATCAGTTCATGGGAAGCCGTGGTTTTTTTATGTGAAAAACTTACCCCGCAACATTGGATTAGCGGCATCTGGGTTACAATTGGTTTAATACTGGCGAATATCCAATACAGCCGATTAAAAAAAATTCTACCTTTTCTTCCTTAGCCATTTTTTACGCATGGAGATTTCATTATATACTATCATTTTATTGTGTGCATTTGCTTTTCTGGCCGGATGGGTAGATGCAATTGCGGGAGGCGGTGGCTTGATTCAAACACCGGCTAGTTTAATTATTTTACCACAGTTTCCGGTGGCTTCAGTAATTGGAACTTTAAAAATTCCCGCATTTACCGGAACATCCATGGCGGTTATCCAATATCTGAAGAAAGTACGCATTCATTGGCAAGATATTTGGTGGATGTGTGTTATAGCATTTCTGAGTGCATTTGCTGGTTCTGAATTACTGAGCATTGTAGGGAACAAATGGATGAAACCAATTATATTAATTGTATTAATTGGGGTAGCCATTTTTACGTTTACTCAAAAACAATGGGGACAGCAAATCAGCAATGATTCGGCAAATCCTCCAACAAAACTTACCAAATGGCTGATTTGCTGTTTACTGGGCTTTTATGATGGATTTATTGGCCCAGGAGCTGGAAGTTTTTTAGTTATGGCTTTTATATCTCTACTAGGCATGGATTTTCTTAGGGCGGGTGCTCATGCGAAAGTGATCAACCTTTGTACGAATTTGGGTTCCATTTTACTGTTTGTATTAAAAGGTTCTATACTTTGGTCGGTTGCCATACCCATGTCGGTTTCTAATGGGATGGGCGGATTTTTGGGAGCAAAAATGGCTTTAGCCAAAGGGAATCAATTTATCCGGAAACTTTTTTTGCTGGTTATTTTACTTACGCTTATTCGGTTTGGGTATGATGTTTTTTCACCTTATTTTTTATCCCATAGCAAATAAACCATTCCTTTTTCGTTTTTTTAAAGTGAATCATGGCGATTGGTTAACTTGCCGTACTATTTAGGATATGAATTATTCTCAAACCCTTAGTTTTTTATACGAGAAATTGCCCATGTTTAGCAGACTGGGTGCAGCAGCGTATAAACCAGATTTGCTAAATACGCTTGCATTGTGTGAGCAATTGGGAAATCCACAAGATGGGTTAAAAACCATCCATATTGCAGGTACCAATGGTAAGGGATCCGTTAGCCATATGCTGGCGGCTATTTTACAACAAGCCGGCTACAAAACCGGATTATACACTTCCCCTCACCTGAAAGATTTTAGAGAACGAATCCGTATCAATGGAGTTCCCTGTTCCCAACAATTTGTAATTGATTTTACCCAAAAAATTGCGCCCGCAATAGATACTATTCAACCCTCTTTTTTTGAGATAACGGTTGCTATGGCTTTCGACTACTTTCGGGAGGAGCAGGTAGATATTGCCATTATTGAAACCGGATTGGGCGGAAGATTGGATAGTACCAATGTGATTCATCCATTGGTGAGTGTGATTACCAGTATTGGTATGGATCATATGAACTTGCTGGGTGATACACTGGAGGCAATTGCGGGTGAAAAAGCTGGTATCATTAAAACAGAGGTACCCGTAGTTATTGGAAAGATGGATACAACGCTGTATCCATTGTTTCGGAATGTAGTTGAGCAGGTATCCGGTAGCAGTTCAAGTTCGCTTTTTCATTTGACTGATCGGGAATGGGAAATTGTTTCGATTCAGCTAGGAAAAATATTAAATATTGAGGTGAAAGAGATTGCTTCGGGTAATTTAATCCGGTATGCCTTGGATCTGCCCGGTATCTATCAACAATACAATCTGCTGTGCGTGTTAAGTACAATCAAAATATTGCAACAGAATGGTTGGAATATTTTGCCCGAGCATATAAAACAGGCATTGCAACAGGTTGTTAGTAGTACAGGTTTACATGGCAGATGGGAAACCTTACAGGAATCTCCCCGTGTAATTGCTGATGTAGCCCATAACGAAGATGGCATCCGGCAACTGGTTCAGCAATTACAATTTATCCCCTATCAACAATTATTTTTGATTATCGGAATGGTAAAAGATAAAGACGTTAATCGGGCTTTATCACAATTACCCAAAACTGCACAGTATATTTTTTCTCAAGCAGCTATTCCTCGCGCAATGCCAGCAGAGCAATTGAAACAAATGGCCCAAGCATATGAATTAACCGGGGAGCTAATTCCAGATGTAAATGATGCCCTACAATTCGCATTGGCAAAGGCAACTAAGGATGATTTGATTTTGGTTTGCGGAAGTGTTTTTCTGGTTGGAGAATTGACAGCAATTGAAACCTCCCATCAATAATGTAATTTTCCCAATTTTTCTAGGGCTTTTACAATAGTATGCACGTGCATAGATTGAATAAATGCATTGCTTCTAAATAGTTGCAATAATTCATCCATCGAAACCAGTTTCACTTCTATGTCTTCACCGGGATCAAGCGTAGGTTCCTGAACTTTCTCCCCTCCGGTAGCTAAAAACATATACATTAAATTGCTGTTGGTAGAGGGGTTGGAAGAAGTAACACCCAGCAACTCATAATGATCAAAACGATAGCCCGTTTCTTCGAGCAATTCACGGGCAATGGCCATTTCTTTGCTGGTATCAGCATCATCTACACAGCCACCCGGTAATTCGAGCCCAGTATGTTGCAGGGCATGGCGGTACTGACGCTCTAAAACAATCTCCTGATTTTTGGTAATGGCAAAAGCATTCACCCAATCCGGGAACTCATACACGTAGTAGGGCGATACAATATTTCCATCGGGCTTTTCGCAAGTATCCACCCGAATATTCAGCCAGTCTTTTTGGTATAAATAAGTTGAGTCTAGTTTCTTCCAGCTAAGGTCTCTATCCATTACCAGTTGTTTCTGTTTCTCAAAGCAGTTATATGGGCTACATGGTGTTTACTGTGCCAGGCATAGAGACTAATTAAAAACCATACACTCATATCTCTTCCACTAACCGGATGATGAATCGATTTGGTAAGTTGGTCTGGAGTTAACCCTTTTAATAAGGTGCTCCATCTGTGATGAAGGGCATGTAAAAGCGTTACTGAAACATTCACAGGCACTTTTTGAACGTCGTCTAATAAACTCCAGGCATTTTCATCATAAGCTTTTAGGGTAGGATTATCTTCGGTTAATGCCAATTTCAAACGGATAAAGGCATTCATATGACTATCCGCCACATGATGTACCAACTGGTTAACCGTCCAGCCACCTTCGCGATAGGGTGTTTGAATTTGTGCCTCATCTAGATTCAGTAAGGCATTTTCTAAATTTTCGGGTAGTTGTTCAATATCCAACTTGCATTGTTCCAGTGCCTGTTCGTTAAAGGGAATTGGTGTAAATTTTCCAATGGGGTACTTCAGTTCTTCACTCATACTTGCTTATTTAATTTTCACGTAATACATGTCCGGTTAGTTGAATAAAAACATCTTCCAGATTCGCTTTTTTCACTTCTCCGGGCTTTTCAAAACCTGATTCAACTAATTGATCAATCAATTCGCCTGGGGCATTTAATGCAATAATTTTACCCTGATCGATAATAGCAACCCGATCGCATAATACTTCTGCTTCATCCATATAATGGGTGGTGATAATTACCGTGGTGCCCTGTTCGCGTATGGTACGGATCAGTTCCCATAAATTTCTGCGTGCCTGAGGGTCTAAGCCGGTAGTAGGTTCATCTAGAAATATAATTTGTGGCTGGTTAATTAGGGTGGTGGCTATGGAAAAACGCTGTTTTTGACCACCACTCATTTCTTTATATTTTGCCTTGCTTTTATCTCTGAGATTTACCTTATCTAGTAATGCTAGAGGATCTACCGTTTGATTATACAATCCGGCAAAGAGGTTGATCAGTTCAACCAGGTTCAGGTTGGGATAAAAGCCGGAGGTTTGCAATTGAACCCCAATGATTTTCTTAATCTCATTGGGCTGGGTATCTAAATTAAAACCCTTTACAATTACTTCGCCGGAAGTTTTAGATCGTAAGGTTTCAATGATTTCGAGGGTGGTAGATTTACCGGCTCCATTTGGGCCCAGCAGTCCAAAAATCTCTCCTTCCATCACTTCAAAGCTGATACCTCGCACTGCTTCAAAATCATCGTATTTTTTATGTAGGTCTTTAACCCGAATGATTGGTTCAGTCATATTGTTGAATAATAACAGGGATAAGAAAACTCCTTATGGCCAGTATAAAGGTATAGAAACCCAGCAAGAATGGAAAGAGGAATTGGATGAATGGGATATACCTTAGAATAGTACATATTCCCCTTTGGGATTTATCCCAATAATCGGTAATCTTTTATTTTTTTCAAAGTAATCGTAGGCTTGCTGTAAACGCGCAGAAAATCGGTGGTATTCGTAGTTATCCCGGGTAGCTTTCGCCATATATTGTTCGCTGCGGGGTGTATGATAGCGTATAGGGAAAATATGAACGGGAATAAAATCTTGTCCTAAATCTCTTGCCTGAGCTGCCAACAGATAAACTTCCTCCATTGGCTCGTCTTTTATAGGTATGCAGCCGGTGGTTACACAACTACCATGTATAAAAATCCCCCCGCCGGGCTTTACAGAATCACTCAGTAATCCATCAGACGCATTGGGATAGTTGATGCCTAAAGCCATATGAAATTCACTGCGAGGCCGAAATTCATTGATGTAGTAAAACCCTTCCGGAACCTGGTAATCATTTTCAAATCTTTTCGGTCCCAACGCCCCGGAAAGCGTACAAACCTTGTAGGTTTTGAATAATTGAAAGGGTTCAGCGGGTTTACTCCGTACCCAAACTTCAAGTTGGCTATCGTATTTAAAACTCCGGATATAGAGCTGACGGGCAGGCCAGGCAAGATTTTTCTCAGCAAACTCTTTTTTTAGTAATTCTTCCCGGCCACTAAAGGGTAAAGTTGTTCTTCCTAGGTGGCCCGAATGATTAATCGCAAAGGCTTGTGCCTTAGTGATATTGGAGGTTAGCAGGAAACATATGATAGGCCAAATGCGCTTCATCAAAACAAAATTACATATACTAAAACGATTCGATTGATAAAATATTATTAAAAATTTGTGCAATAAGATATTTTATATCTTTAATTCCTTTATTTAAATCTCAACGGGAAAATGAATGGAGGGTTCGGATTATCTTCGCGTTGTACAGATTGGCAATCATTGAATTAAACAAATTGGTATGATAAAAGCGGGCATTTTAGGTGGCGGACAATTAGGGCGAATGTTGTTACAGGCTGCGGCCAATTATCCGGTAGAAACTTTTATAATGGAAAAGAGTAGCGACTGTCCGGCGGCTCATTTGTGCAACCACTTTGTACAAGGCGATATTACCGATTTTGATCAGGTGTATGCTTTTGGTAAGGGGTTGGATGTATTGACCATTGAAATTGAAAAAGTTAATGTTGCTGCACTAGAACGGTTGGCAGCTGAAGGGGTAAGGGTTATCCCCCATCCTTCTGTTATCAAAACCATCAAAAGTAAAATTGCGCAGAAGGAATTTTATTCCCTGCATCAGATTCCTACACCTGCTTATGTAGTAACGGGACAGGCAGCTGATTTGGCCGAACACCTTCATCGCCTCCCAGCTGTTCACAAATTGAGTGAAGGAGGCTATGATGGCAGGGGGGTTCAGATAATAGAAAAACCTGCCGATGTAAATTTGGCATTTGATGCTCCCGCTATTCTGGAAACCAAAATTGATATTCATCGAGAATTGTCTATGCTGGTAGCCCGAAACGAGCAGGGAGAAATTGTGATGTATCCTCCGGTTGAAATGATGGTAAATCCCTATCTGAATCAGTTAGATTATCAGATCAGTCCCGCCATTTTACCCGATGAAGTGTATTGGAAAGCAGAAGCGATTTCCGTTAAAGTGGTTCAATCTTTTAATAGTGCGGGGTTGTTTGCCATCGAATTACTGGTGGATAAACAACAGGACGTGTGGGTTAATGAAACAGCTCCTCGGGTGCACAACAGTGGACACCATACCATTGAGGGAAATTACAGCAGCCAGTTTGATATGCTTTGGAGAATTATGCTCCAATATCCATTGGGAAATACCGATCCGATTTTACCAACAGCCATGATTAATTTAGTGGGTGCAACTGGCTATTCCGGGGCAGCCATTTATCAAGGCTTAGACGAGATTTTGGCAATGGATCATTGCTTTGTACACATCTATGGTAAAAACCAAACACAACCCGGCAGAAAAATGGGGCATGTAACTATTTTACACAACGATCGATCTGAATTATTACATCTCTGCAATAAAATTAAACATACAATTCAGGTAATTGCATAACTCCAGAGCGAAAGCCGAATATTAGCGAGGATTGGCTATTAAACGCTTTTTTACGTTCAAGCTTTTGATGTAACCCAAGCCAATCAAGCTTTTTAACTGCAACCCCGGAGATGTTTTATTGGGTCCGAATAAACGAATATCATCATCATATATCATGTCGAGACTATACGTTGCAGAAAAATTCTTAGCCACTTTTACGGTTAACTGATTCGTCATAAATAAATCTACATTACCCGGATTGTTGAGGTAGTTAGAGAACAAATCTAAACGTGCCTTATACACGATATTTTTTGAGAAAGTATTGTTATAATTAAAACTAGCAAATGCACCCACTTCATATAAGGCATTTTTACCAATCGGAACTCCATACGAGCCCTTATCCGATAAGGCTTTATTCATTACCAAAGTGGTTCTCGATGTTAGTGGGGAGATAAACATGGAAAATTTATCGTTTGGCTTATAATCAAAACCCGCAGATAGAATTATGTAGGCAGGGGATAATAAAGTGGATGCAAAAGATCCAATATTATTATCATAGGTATACCCATCAAAAAACTGTGAACGGAAATTGAACAACCCTGATAAGAACCATTTTCCCGTTGGATCCATCTTATATCCATACTTACTTAAAATGTCGAATCTGTCGTCGTTCTTTCTGCTACCTGCAGAAGTTGTTTGCACATACCCAAGGTTAACATCCAAGTTATTGTCCCAACTATGCCGGTCTTTTTTATAATAAACGAAATAGTTAAAATAAGCGTTTAAGGTCATTGAAAAATTATCACCCCCCGCTGCCCAGTTACTCAAAGAACCTTGGGCAACATTTAAGTTAAAAACACCCCCCTTTTTCCAATTCCATAGGGTAGAATCTTCCTCTTTTTTAATTTCTCTGGAGGTTTCCGTCCGCAATTTTGAAATTACAACATCCTGGGCTGCGGAAAACTGAATACTAGTAAAACTAACAAAAACGAAAAATAAAAAGTTTTTCATTGCTTATTTATAGGTTAAGCTGCAAAATAATTTTTTTTTTGTAGTTCTACCAAATAAAAACCCTCGATAATTGTAGTAAATAATATAATTATAACTTAATTATAGTCAGTTTAGTCATTTTGATGCTGACAAATTGACACTAGAACTAATAATTGACTATTTTTGTAAAAATTAAGGTACTGGATGAAAACGGCAACACTAGAGCACGTACATGATGAGGCCCGGCAAGGGGAGGTATTTTTAATCGACCAAGAAAAGCAAGCATTTTCTAAGCATTTTTATATTGAGAGTTATGGTTGTGCGATGAATTTTGCAGATAGTGAAGTAATTGCTTCATTGTTGATGAAAGAGGGGTATGGACCTATCGCACAGCCAGAAAATGCGCAGTTAATTTTACTCAATACCTGTTCTATAAGGGATAAGGCTGAACAGACCATCCGCAAGCGGCTTATGCATTTGCGGCATGTAAAAAACCATCGATCGGGCGTTTTGATTGGTATTTTAGGTTGTATGGCAGAGCGACTAAAGGAGCAGTTGCTGGAGGAAGAACAACTGGTAGATATGGTGGTGGGTCCGGATGCTTATAGAACCTTACCCGATTTAATTTCGGCAGCCCAGGAAGGAAACAAGGCTGTAAATGTATTACTGAGCCGTGAAGAGACGTATGGGGATATTGCTCCCATTCGCTTAAACTCAAATGGGGTTTCTGCCTTTATTTCTATTATGCGGGGCTGCAATAACATGTGTAGCTTTTGCGTAGTACCCTTTACCAGAGGCAGGGAAAGAAGTCGTGATTTACCCTCTATCCTATCTGAAGCCCGTCAACTGGTAGATGCGGGATATAAAGAAGTTACCTTACTGGGTCAGAATGTAGATAGCTATCATTGGGTGGAAGGACCAACCGCTACTCCCATAACTTTTGCGCAACTATTAGCCGAAGTTGCTTTGATTTCTCCAAAGCTGCGGGTACGTTTCAGTACTTCCCATCCAAAAGATATTACGGAAGAAGTGTTACAAACGATGAGCCGGTATCCCAATATCTGCAAGTATATTCATCTTCCGGTGCAAAGTGGTAGCAACCGCATATTGCAACTGATGAACAGAACCTATACCCGGGAATGGTATTTATCAAAAATAGCACGCATACGGGAAGTGATGCCTGATTGTGGAATCAGCACCGACATTATTTCGGGATTTTGCAGCGAAACCGAAGAAGATCATCAGCAAACACTCGATCTAATGCTGCAAAGTAGGTACGATTTGGCTTATATGTATTTTTATAGTGAACGCCCGGGCACTTTGGCTGAAAGAAGATATGAGGATGATGTTCCAGAGCCTGAAAAAAAGCGGAGACTTCAAGAAATCATTGATTTGCATCGCATACAATCATTGGAAAGTATGCAAAAAGATGTGAATCGTACCTGGGAAGTGTTGATTGAAGGAAATTCTAAAAAGAGTGATGCCGAATGGCAAGGTAGAACGACTCACAATAAGATGGTGATTTTTGCAAAAACTCCCAATACCCAAAAAGGCGATTATGTGCAAATTCAGATTACCGAATGCACTTCTGGAACCTTAAAGGGTATTCAGGTAGGGGAAAAAATAGCTTGATTAAATTATTCAGATGGATATTCAAAGTATAAAAAACCGGTTTGGCATAATTGGAAATTCTCCGGCACTTAATCATGCCCTCAGCACAGCCATTCAGGTTGCGGCAACTGATTTAACCGTATTGATTGTAGGCGAAAGTGGGGTGGGTAAAGAAGTTTTCTCTCAAATCATTCATGCTTTATCTGCTCGAAAACACAATCCCTTTATAGCTGTAAACTGTGGAGCAATTCCCGAAGGCACTATTGATTCGGAGTTGTTCGGACACGAAAAAGGAGCGTTTACAGGAGCCGTAGAAAGTAGAAAGGGTTATTTTGAAACAGTAAATGGCGGCACCATTTTTATGGATGAGATTGGTGAAATGCCATTGGGAACGCAGGCCCGATTGTTACGAGTGCTCGAAACCGGGGAATACATTCGGGTAGGTTCTTCTAAAGTGCAAAAAACAGATGTACGCGTTATTGCAGCCACCAATCGGGAATTGTTAGATTTTACCCGTACCGGAAAATTCAGGGAAGATTTGTATTACCGACTAAGTACCGTACCTATTCGAGTTCCTTCGTTACGCGACCGGAAAGAGGATATCAGTTTATTATTCCGAAAATTTGCGGTTGACTTTGCGGAACGATATAAAACCGCACCGGTTCAATTGGAGGAGGAGGCTAAGCATTTATTGATCAACCACAATTGGCAGGGTAATGTGCGCGAATTGAAAAATATTGCTGAACAGATTTCTGTATTGAGTTTGCATCAATTTATTTCTGGGGCTGAAATGAAGAAATTTTTACCCGAAAACAACACTTCCCGATTACCGATGCTTTCTTCAACAGCCAGCTCTGCTGGTGAATTTGCCAATGAGCGCGAAATATTATACAAGTTGTTCTTCGATATGAAGAAAGAGGTTACCGAGATAAAGAAAATGTTTCTGGAAATTTTGCAAAACCCAACTTTACAAGGATCTGCAATCAAAGAAGCACGTGAACGCTTGATGGGTGACATGCAACAGATTACTGAACCAACCATGGTTACCAATGTGAATACAAATGCAACCATGCTCAGTCCGGCTGCAATTTCTCATCAGCCGGTATTGTTGCACGAAGATGATATCCATCAACATGTGGAAGTGGAAGAATCACTCAACATTATGGATAAAGAGAAAGAATTGATTTTAAAAGCCCTTAAAAAGCATAAAGGCAAACGCAGAGATGCATCCACCGATTTGGGTATCAGTGAACGAACCCTTTACCGAAAACTGAAGGAATATGATATTGAAGAATAATAACCGGAATCAATTTTTGGTAAATAGTGAGTTGCCATTCCTTCGGACTTTTTTAATGCCGTTTATTGGATGTGCCCTGTTTTTATTTACCGGCTGCGGGGTTTATAAATTTAATGATGCATCCATTGATCCCACGATTAAAACTATTAAAATTGGATACATCGATAATAAAGCCCGGTATGTAAACCCACAATTTGCTGCAAAACTCACGGATAAAATTCAGCAGAAAATCATTTCGTCAACCAAATTAACCCGAACCAACAATGATGAGGCAGATTATGTAATCAATGGGGTAATAACCACTTATGATGGTAGTCAAACAGTAGGGGTAAGTTCCTCTCAGGCCAATACCAACCGGTTAACCGTTTCGGTTCATATGACCTGGAAGAATAATAAAACAAATAAACTGGAAGAATTTGATGTGAGCAGAAGTTTTGACTATCCTGCCAGTCAATCTTTTACGGTGGCCGAAGCACAACTAGCCGATGAGGCCGTTAAAACCCTCACGGATGATATTTTTAACCGTATCTTTTCTAACTGGTAATCCCCTTCCCTACTCATGAACCTGCTGCAAGAAAAAGCTTTATATCACCTTACTGGCCAGATGAAAAATGGCGAGTTGGCAGGAGTTTCTCTTGAAAAGATTGTAAGTAATTATCCTTATTTTGGCCCCGCACAAAGTTTGTTGGCTTGTCATTACCATACAGTTGGCCATCCCCTGGCTACTGAACAATCTGCCCGAGCTACCCTATTTTATAGCAATCCCCGTTGGTGGGCCTTTCAATTGGAGGAAGCCATTCAATCGAATAACGATCAATCAGTATCTCAAATATTAATGCCTGAACAGGACACAACGCTTGTTATTTCGAATTCCCCAAAATTACCTGAAGAAGAAATACCAGCACCTTTAGAAGAAATCCCTTTTACGCCACCAGATGAGTTAGCAACTACGCAATCAATCACTATCCCAACCGTTGAGGCTGTAAAAGAGATCTTACGTAAGATTGATGGGGGTATTTCAGAAAAGATGCTCATTTCCGATGAAAAGCCTATTCAACCGCCATCGGAACCGGTACCCGGTAGACTCACCCAGCTATTGCAATCGCAATTGAGCTCTTTTCAGCAGCCAGTTCAGTCTACCGATAAATTAGATTATCAGCAGGCCGAACCCATGCATACGGTAGATTATTTTGCCTCTCAAGGCATCAAATTGAACCTAAAACAGGCATCCAAAGATGCATTAACCAATAAGCTACTGAGTTTTACCGATTGGCTACGGCAGGTGAAGCAGTCAGAAAAATCTGCCGAAGTGAGTCAAATGGAGAAAAAGGTATCAGAAGATGCTTCTCATTCCGTTCGTAAAGAGGAAGTAGTAACCGAGGCAATGGCCGAAGTTTTGCTCCGACAAGGTCATCGGGAGCAGGCGATTCAGTTATTTACCAAATTAAGTTTCCAAATTCCTGAAAAATCTAGTTATTTTGCAGGTCGAATCGAGCAAATTAAAGCGATATTATGAGTATTTTATTTTTAGTATTAATTGTTTTAGCCTCCGTTGTGCTGGCTTTCATCATCTTGATCCAGAACCCAAAGGGGGGAGGTTTATCCGGTAATGTGGGAGGAATTGGCAATCAGTTTATGGGTGTTAAGCAAACAACCGATACCCTGGAAAAAGGTACCTGGCTATTTGCCGCCATTATTGCTGTATTGGCTATGTTCTCTACCTTGTTTTTAAAGGGAGGAGCAACTTCCGATAAAGATTCCCTTTTGCAAAAAGTACCAACTGGCCAAACAGCGCCTGCCGCACCTGCCAATACTCCGGCAACTGCACCCGCTGCTGCACCTGCTAAGCTGGATTCTCCCAAAAAATAAATAAATCTTTCGTAACTTGTTAACCCTGTCTGCCTTGCAGACGGGGTTTTTATTCTTTTAACCACATGAAAGGTTTCCGAAAACTTTTTGGGTTGCTGCTAGTAATTCTAATAGGGCTGTTGCTCTATATTTTTGTAGTACCCGCCACTGATTTTTCCGATAAAGAAAAAGTATTTATCCTTTCACAGCCCATTTCAAAAGAAAAGGTATTAGAAGAGTTGAACCAAAAATCAATCTTACAATTCCCACAAATCTTTGCTGCATTCTATAATATATATGGAGATTGGGAATCGATACAACCGGGCAAGTACGTGGTAAAAAAAGGAACCACCCTCTTTCAGTTTGCCCGCATGCTTAAAAATAGCCGGAAGGGAGTAACCAAACTGATTATTACCAAGATGCGTTTGAAAGAAGATTTTGCCCGACTCATTAGTCGTCAATTTCTTCCCGACTCCACTTCAGTGATGAATTTTATTACCAATAATGATTCATTACAAGCGTTCGGGGTGGATAGCAGCACATTCTTTACTTCCATTATTCCGGATACGTATGAATGTTATAGAAATAATTCACTGCCAATGATACTTGCCAAATTACGGGAAGGAAGTGAGCGGTTTTGGTTGCAAAACGATCGGTTACAATTGGCTCAAAAATGGGGACTCACTACCCAGCAGGTATATATTCTCGCATCGATTGTAGAAGAAGAAACCAATTATGCCAGCGATCAATCGCTAATTGCCAGTGTATACTTAAATCGCTTGCAAAAGAAAATGCCGCTGCAGGCTTGTCCCACCATCAAATATGCCCTAAAAGATTTTTCTTTAACCCGCATTTACGAAAAGTATTTAATCGTTCCGTCTCCTTATAATACTTATCAACGAACAGGTTTGCCACCCGGTCCCATTTGTACGCCACAACCGGCAACCATTGACCGGGTTTTACATGCCCCTGCAACTGACTACTTATTTTTTGTAGCAAAGAGCGATTTTAGTGGGTATCACCATTTTAGTAATTCGTATGCCGAACACCAGCGTTATGCAGTGGCCTATCAACGTGCACTCGATACCTACCAACAAAAGCAAAAAAATCAAAAGCTGCCCTAAACGATGAAATGGCAACGCATCTTATTACGAACACCGGGAATTGCCTTTCTGATAAGAAAGAGTAAGCAATGGGTTATACCCGGATTTCAGCAATTGCCCATTTATGATGTGGTTAGATTTTTTATCATACAAGTGAATCGGGTAGGATTGAATGAACGGGCAGCAGCCATTTCATTTAATCTGATCATGGCCTTACCGGCTGCTTTGTTGTTTTTATTTTCGCTTATCCCCTATTTTCCCAATGCTTCCCGAATGGAATTGCAGATACTGGCATTGTTTAAAGATATTGCCCCTAATTCTGCTACCTATTTTTTTATTAAGGATATTCTAGACGGACTGCTCGATAAACATGTGGGCATATTTTCATTTGGTTTTGTATTGGTGGTATTTTATGCTTCTAATGCCATGATGGGGGTAATACGCACGTTCGACAAATCAATTGAAGAGAAGAAGGGGTATTTTTTACATCAACGCTTGCGCGCAATTCGTCTTACCTTATTGCTGATTGTATTGGTAGTTGTATCTACTTTTCTATTATTGATTGGAAAAGCCCAACTAACTTATTTACTCAAGAATATAGTACATCTGAAAAGTAGTGAGCGGGTGATTTGGTGGAATGATTTTAGGTGGATAATCATCATCGCCATTGTTTATTTTGGAATTGCCTTTGTTTATAAATATGCACCCTCATTAACCAAACGCTGGAAACTTATGTCGCCCGGTGCAATTTTAGCTACTACACTAACCTTGCTTACTACCTTTGGATTTTCTTATTGGGTTAATAATTTTGCTTCTTACGATAAAGTATATGGATCAATTGGTACGGTTTTGATACTAATGCTTTTGATATACTTTAATTCACTCATTTTATTAATCGGGTTTGAGTTGAATGTAAGTATTACCGTTTTAACCAAGGAAGCCAATGCAAGAAAGCAGGCCGAGCAAAAAATGGAGGCAGTTTAAATTTTACTCCGAATTATTTTCGTGGTTTAGTTCCCATGTTTGGGCTACAGACTGCCGATCTTGTTCAAATGCCGGATTGGGTTGTTCATACTGATGAGCAAGTGATTTTTGTCGAAACGCTTCGTAAATAGTAACTGCACAGGCAACGGAAATATTCAAACTCTGAATAATGCCTACCTG
This sequence comes from Bacteroidota bacterium, assembly GCA_026391195.1. Lineage (GTDB taxonomy): Bacteria > Bacteroidota > Bacteroidia > Chitinophagales > Chitinophagaceae > Sediminibacterium. The sequence goes on from JAPLEI010000148.1 coordinate 27,297, forward strand.
CGGAATAATAAAATTTCCATCAGCCAACGAGCGAATTTCTTCACTTACCCCTGCATGTTCATTGCCAAATACCAATGCTATTGAATCAGTAAAATCTAGGTTATAGAGTTGGGTGGCATTATCTGCTAAATGGGTAGTATAAATTTTGGTATACTTTTTTCGTAAAGCTGCTATACACTCGGCAGTATCACTAAACGAATGAATGGTTAGCCATTTAGCTGCACTGCTGCTGCTTTTTGCTCCGAATTTCTTATGCTCCGGAATGGTGGAATTGAGAATATAAATTTCCTGAATACCTACTGCATCACAGGTTCTCATTACTGCTGAAATATTATGTGGGTCATGCACATTCTCCATCACCACGGTAATATTGAATTGACGTTTATTGAGTACCCTTTGTAGTTTTTCTCTCCTTACTTCATTCATACCCAAAATTTTCAATCAAGAATCGGGGAAATATTATACACGCCTAATCCTGGCAGGTTAGCAACCTCTAAGTTACCATTAGAATAGGATAACCCTTGTGCAATATCTTTACTTAACAGCAGCGGACCATCTGCATCTACATAATCTAATTTGGGCAGAAAATGCGCTATGGCAGCAGTTCCGATCGTACTTTCATTCATACTACCCATCATTATCTGCAAATTTTTCTCTCTCGCTTCTGTAATCATTCGCAGTGCCGGGGTGATACCGCTGCATTTAGTAAGCTTAATGTTAATTCCACTAAAATAACCGGCACATTTAGTTACATCAGATTCCGACACACAACTTTCATCTGCAATAAGTGGAATGGAAGAAATGTCTTTAATAGCAAGCATACCTTCCCAATTATCTTTTGCCAAAGGTTGTTCAATCAATTCTACCCCCAAAGTAGCCAGTTTCGGGATGATGTGCATGGCTTCCTCAGTTGTCCATCCTGCATTGGCATCAACCCGAAAAATGGCGGTTGAGTTTTGGGTTAGCTGTTGCATAATGGGCAAATCATTGGGTGTGCCCAATTTAATTTTATAAATAGGCCAAGGTTTTGCCTGCATTTTTTGCAGCATCTTTTCGGGGGAATCAATGCCAATGGTATAATCCGTTAATGGAGTATTTTTCCATTCGGTATTCCACAAAGCAAATAACGGTTTTTTACTGAGTTTGCCGAACAAATCCCAGGCTGCTATGTCGAGTGCAGCTACTAAAAAGGGATGTTGAGGTAACAAATGATGTAAAAAATGCCAAAATCGATCAGGCGTAGTAAAGGCAAATTTCTCTATCATGGCTTTTTTTGCTTCCAAAATGGAAACCATATTTTCAATCGTTACTCCATAATAAACAATAGCTGGAGCTTCTCCCCAACCGGTTATATTGCCCAAAGAAAGTGAAACGATCAGTGCGGGCTGATGGGTTTTGGTTCTTCCACCGGATATAGAAAAAGGGTATTCGAATGGAAGTTCAATAGAAAAATAGTGCAGTTGCAAATCAAGTGAATTAGGATGCTAATAATTAAAAAATGAAACGCTTACCGGCCACTGGATTTAATAAAATAGTTCAATTCATCATTAAATCCATTGGCATTCATTAATTCCTCCAATGAAATATGCATGCGATAATTCCAGTAATTATTTGGATCGGCAGGTACATTGATTCTTTCTTCCGATGGGTGGGTTCTTCTTAACAGGGAATCAATACCCAAAACATCCTGCAATTGAAATACACACCACATGGCAGGTGAATATAAATGTTGTACCACAATCGCTTTATTAATCCAGGCTTCACAATAATAAGGGGCTGTTCCAGATTGCCCCAGTTCTTGATGATAAAAAGCTTCTGTAGTTTCCCGGTTTTCTTCCCACCAACCCCGAATGGTACTCATATCGTGGGTAGAAGGTGTTACCACGCTTAAATAAGGTGCATCATTGGGGTGAAAAAATTTCTTTTCCGGATTTTTGGGCATGCGTTGAATTTCTAAACTGAGTAACCCTAATTGTTGCATTACTGCCGGAACGCATCCCGGTACCATACCCAAATCTTCCCCACAAATCAACATATTGGTTTCCCGTTTCAAGGCGGGCAATTTTTGTAAGGCTTCCTTCATCCAAAAATCATCTTGTCGCTGAAAAAAGTAATTCCGGTACAAATCCTGCAATGGTTGTTTGTATGCTTCCGGAAGAAATTTAAAAGAAGCAGTTTGTTCTACTCCATACCTAAAATGATACCCTGCTGCATCTGGTGTTGTAAAGAATATTACATTGCTGATTAGAGAGAAAAGTCCCTGTTTGATTTTTTGGTGATGACCATCATTTTCTTGCTCCGAAAAATATTTTTCTACCAATTGTTGCGTGGCGAAAGCCGGTTTCAGTTGATAGCTGCCCTGTTCTTTAGTAATCAGAAATAAAGATTTTACCAACTCATTATCGTATCCAAATATCTGCCATAAAACATCTTCGTTGATAAAGGGTTCTGTTAATCTGACTTCACTCAATTGAATGCCTTTCTCATTTAATTCCTTAGGCATAATTGGAATAGCTGGTACAAACCGACCCATGATACCTTCAATGGCATGGTCGGGAATACTCCAGATTCTAAAAAATCCAAGAATATGGTCAATTCGAAAAGCATCAAAATAATCACTCATCTGATTAAACCGTTGCTTCCACCAGGCAAATCCGGTTTCTTTCATTTTTTGCCAGTTATAGGTAGGGAAACCCCAATTTTGTCCAGTTACCGCAAAATCATCCGGTGGTGCACCGGCTTGAAAGTTCAAATTAAATAATTCGGGTTGCTGCCATACATCGGCACCATTTCGGTAAACCCCAATTGCAATATCTCCCTTTACAATAATGCCCTTACTATGTGCATATTGGGTAGCTTCTTTTAACTGGAGAAATAAATGATACTGGAGAAAGCAATAAAAGCCCATTCCTATACCCTCTGAACTTTTTTCTGCATCAGAAAAATAGACCCCCATTAATTGCTCATCCCAGGCTGTATGGGCAGGCCATTTACTAAACGCAACATTTCCATACAGGTCGCGGTAGTAACAAAAAGCTGCATAGGGTTTGAGCCAATGTTCGTTGTGTTTAAAAAACTGTTTAAATGATTCTGATGCCAAGGTTGCAGCACCCGTTCGTTGGTAAAGCAACTTACAAAATTCCTGTTTGATCTCATTTACCTTTTCATAATCTACCGCAGGCGTTTGATTTACAGCTTTGCGCATCGGTTCCAGTTCTAACAATTCATCCATCCCAATTTGATCGGCCATAGCAGGCAAATGCAAATACATAGGATGCAAAGCAAAAGCAGAGATGGCAGCATAAGGATAAGAATCCGCTTTAGTATGGGTTGCGGTAGTGTCGTTTACCGGCAGCAGTTGAATTAATTTTAAGCCAATTTGTGCAGACCAGTCTACCAGTTTTTTTATATCCGCAAATTCCCCTACCCCAAATCCATCCTG
>JAPLEI010000106.1:0-5580 GCA_026391195.1 Bacteroidota bacterium
AAGGGTGTATAAAACAAAGCTGCCCGATGCCATTATAGCAGCTACGGCGATAGCACATAATACTACCCTGATTTCGCACAATCGAACTGACTTCAAAAAAATAAAGGGTTTAACATTGATTGATCCGTTTGAAATAGAAGATGATTAAAGTAGCGTTTGCGTGTGAAGGGCCCCCGAGTGGTATAAGAGTGGAGGAGGGTTGTAGAGCCATCGGCTCGATTTTATTTATACCTACGGATTTTAATCCGTAGCAGCTTCTAGCACCTGACTCATGGAGTGCCGTAGGCACGATGCATATTTTATACACGCTATCTTTAATCATATCGGCCGAGCCTACGGCTCTCTTTGCATCTTACTTGCTCTCTAACAACGGATTAAAATCCGTTGTTGTAGGATGTGGGGAGGCTATGCCTCTTTACTGGTAGACGGAATTATGTAAGGATCAAAATTTAATCGTACTGTTTAAAGCCTATTTTATTTCGGGGAGTTGATTTACTTGCTTTTGCCAAAATCTCCTTCAATACCATAAAAATATTCTCAATGTCTTTGTTGTGTCCTTTTACTTCTTTTTCAAGTTTGGATAGTTGAAGCAATATGTCTTTATGAGTAAGTGCATATTCTCGCAATCGGGTAAATACTCTGATGATTCTAATATTTACTTCAATAGCCGTATCGCTGTTCAAAACACTGGATAACATTGCGATTCCTTGCTCTGTAAAAGCATTTGGCAGCTTCCTTCTCCCCCCCCCAACTTGATTTCGCATTTTGCGACTTCAAGTTTTCAAACTCCCTTTGTGTAATAGTAAACATGAAATCTTTTGGAAACCTTTTCGAATTTCGCTTTACCTGCTCATTTAGACGCTTGGTTTCTACATGGTACATACTTGCTAAATCTTCATCAATCATCACTTTTTGTCCTCGGATATGATAAATCCTATTGAGTATTGTATGCTCTGCAGCCAAAACCAGCAATTCCTTTTTTGCCATTTATTTTATTGTATTGTAAATATAATAACAACGCTAATTTGCTATGGTAATTTACCGTGAGTAATTATACTCTTTTTGATTGTATCTACCTTTGCACCACCGAATACCTGCTGCCAGGTTTTGAGTAAGCGGTTGAGTTGCAGAATATTGCCATTGGCATCATACCGGAAGGTTTCGGCATAGTTATCGGTTATGTTGGTATTAGATTGCGTCCAATTACCCATAAAACTGCCCGAGGCAGCCCCAAATGTATGCTGGCGGGTATTGAGCAGGCGGTTGAGGTGCACGTATAAATACGTGTAGCCGGTGGTGGTGGTGTGCGAGTATAAATACCTGATACTACTACTCAATTCAAATTTCTTGAAAAGACTACCTTTGTAATAATAAGATAAATCAAAAAAGCTCCATCCCAATCTTACAACTTAACTCAGCATGCAAACTATCACTATTGAAATATTAGACGAAAAGGCCCTTGCTGTATTAAAAGATTTAGCATTGCAACACATGATTAAAATGCAGCAAATAGACCCAACTGTTTACAAAGCAGCGCAAATGAAATCCCTTAAAGGTGCCATGAAAAGACAATTGATTTCTGATGTTGACAATCAATTGAATGAACTTCGCAATGAATGGAAATGAATTATTTGTGGGATACCAATACTGCAATTTATTTTTTGCAAGACCAGTTCCCAAAACATGCAGCGGAATATATTGATCGGATATTGATAGACGAACAACCTGCTATTTCTGTGATTTCAGAAATGGAACTTCTTTGCTGGGATTCAGCTGATGTAAATGACTGGAAAATTCTGAATGGCTTTATACGGAATGCTGTAATTATTGACCTCGAGCAAGATGTAAAGCATATGGCAATAAGTATAAGAAGGGTGTATAAAACAAAGCTGCCCGATGCCATTATAGCAGCTACGGCGATAGCACATAATACTACCCTGATTTCGCACAATCGAACTGACTTCAAAAAAATAAAGGGTTTAACATTGATTGATCCGTTTGAAATGGAAGCTGATTAAAGTAGTTTTTGCGTGTGAAGGGCCCCGAGTGGTATAAGAGTGGAGGAGGGTTATAGAGCCATCGGCTCGATTTTTTTATACCTACGGATTTTAATCCGTAGCATCTTCCAGCACCCGAATCTTAATACTCCTATAACTCACCCGATCACCATGATCTTGCAATAAAATAGGTGCCACAGGCAGCATGCCGAAATTTTTATTCTTCGCATACTTACTATGTGCCACCAATACCTGATAAATCATATCTCCCCGATTATATTCCACCACCTTAAATCCATTCAGCCAATGCTCTATATGATTGTTGGGATACACCACAACCCTTCCCTGATTCCACTCGCCGATTTTTTTTCTGAAACGAGGCTCCACTTTTATGGAAGGTATCAAATCGTATAAACTTGCCAGGGTTCGATTGCCCAAAGTGCCCATTTTTGCGTCGGGATGCTTCTCATCATCCAGTACCTGAAATTCCAATCCCAATCCGGAACGACTTCCCGGCGTTTCCTCCACAAAATACTTTACCCCCGAATTCGCACCGGGCGTTAGCATAAAATCAAATACCAATTCAAATGACCCATATTTTCTGGTAGTTACCAAATCACCGGGCCGATCTTTTATACTGCTATCTTGCACAACCAGATTGCCTTGTTCTACTAACCAACCTTTATCTGGACTAACTTCCTTGCCCGCACTTCTCCATCCACTCAAATCTTTTCCATTAAATAATAAACTAAAGCCCTGCAGCTTCTCCTGTTCGGATAAGTTATTGGCCACCATATTCACCACTGGCGTAGTGCCATCCAGCGGACGAGGCTGCATGGCATTGCCGGTTTGTATTTTTATATTTTTCCAGCTCACCTGTGCACCGGCCTGGTTGTCTTTTACCGCATGTACCTGCAAGGCAATAAATCCCTTGGCCGTAAGATCATCCACTAAATAAGCAACCGGCACTTCATTAATCCAGGTTCGGATAACCGACCCAATCGCTTCAATCCGATAATGGTTCCATTCTCCTTTTTTAAAAGCCTGTTTGGCTGCGGGATGTATTTCTGTTTGGTATAACCATCCCCGGCGGGCTTCATCATATATCCCACCCGACCAGGCACGATCAGAAGGATCGATCTCTACCTGGTAACCATGCACCCGACCATTCATGTATTCTGGTAACGACAAACTTCTTATCTGAATACCCGAATTCATCTCCCCTACCCTAACATCCAACTCCAAAATAAAATCGCTATACTCCTGATCGGTAACCATAAACGAATTGGGTTCACCGGCTATCGTGGTACCGGTGATAGTAGCATCTTTTACTTCGTAAGTGGCTTTTCCATTCAGCTGATGCCAGCCTTGTAAATCTTTACCATTGAACAGGGGCGTAAAACCACGGCGTTGGGCATTTGCTGAAAGGATTCCAAAACAAAGCACCAGGCATAACCATTTTTTTTGCATATACATGTATTAGGGTTGAGAAGATTTTTTTTCCGTGGGGCGCATTTGATTGATCCAGTTTTTTATCAATGCCAATCCTTCTAAATGTGCGCCGGTGCGGCCTAGTTCGGGCATGCGTTCACCCGGACTATCCACTAACATCCGATAATATAAAATAGATTGCTCCGCATTGCCCGGAACAATATCGTATTCCCTTCCACCAGAACCCTTACCGGCAGCAACAGGCGTTTTGAAGATGCCAATTGCGGTAGGGTTGTTTTCGAGCTCAGTTAAAAATAATCCGGAGGTTTGTGCCGGCCCCTCCCTGCGGTGGCAATGGGCACAGTTAATGGCCAGATAGGCGCGAGCTCTTGCATCCAGCGAACCGGTTGAAGCATCATTACATACCGGCGTTGCAGGAATGGTGTTGAGCGCAGGTAATTGCGATAACATACCGTGATTACTCCAATAGCTAAGTTGATTCTCTGTGCCGGTAGCATAGGCATACGTTCCGTTTAGCTGGCGAACAGAAGGACCAATGGGTTGAACCACTTCGTTTACATTGTGGCAACCCTTGCACTGATTCTGGTTAGGCACTACATAACGAACCTGTTGGGTAATTTGGTTGGCATCTTTCCACGCTACCTCTTTTTCATCTCCTGCCAAAGTTAAATAGGCATCAGACTGATCATCGGCCCACACATAGGTAAGCGGAACCCAATTACCTTCGCGATTAATTAGTAAGCGAGTTTCAATAAGTTGTCGTTGAGTGGTATCAGTAGCAGAGGGGTAATAAAAGTTTTTGATCAGCATAGTACCTTCTGGAAAACTCAACACCGTTTCCGCTTGATATTGCACCGATGTATTCGGCGGAAGTTTTACAAAACGTAATTTTTCTGCATAATCAGAAAACAAGGGCGTGTTGAGTTGATAAGGCACAACCCCCTTTGCGGGTTGCAAAGCAGATAGCTTTCCGGTAAAGAGATTCCAATCCGACAATTTTTCCGGATGAGAAGCGGGTGTAAAGGAAAACATCGCAACACCGCCCAGGGCAATCAAACCTGCAGATAGTAATCTCAATCTCATGGCATTCGGTCGCAGGTAAAAGCATTATCGGCCCTACCTATGTTTATAAAAAAATGTTCCACATCCAGATTGGCAATGGATTGATTGGTATTATTCACTATGCGAATACAATTACCTAGAAGCCAGCCACCTTTCGCATCCAGCAGTTTTTGATTTTTGATACCATCAAATAAAATATGCGGCACATTGGTACCGAATTTATTTCCCACAACCATACCTAATGGATCTTTACTAATAGGGCGTCCCTCGTTTCGTTCTAACAAATTATGGTGGATATATATTGCAGAAGGATACGGGTCATACAAGGAATCCTTGATAGGCCTTTGCGTTGTAAAATAGCTGATAATACCAATGCCTACGGACTGATTCCGGTGGATAGTATTTTCGAATAATTCAATTTCTTTGGTAGCCAATATTAAAACGCCAGTACCGGTAGGTACGGTTGCAACAATATTTCCCTTGGGCGCAAAATTGGGGTAGTTGTTATCATGGATATTGTTGTGATGTGCTTTTATTTGTCCCCCCCTTTTCTCCACCAAATCGGGTAAATCGAAAATCAATAATCCACCGGCATTCTCATACGCTTCATTATTCATCACTTCTGCCTGTTGCGAATTTTCTATTTCAATACCGGCCACATTGTGATGGGCGATGCAATTTTTTACAACAATATTTTTCGATTGTCCCACATAGATCCCGGCATCGGAAGCTCCAATCGCTACACACTCATCAATCATTACCCCATCGCATTGAACAGGATACAGTCCATACCCACCATTTTGGGGTCCGGGAGTGCCTGTCCACTCCGTTTGCACTTTATTAAACCGAATGCCCTTCACATGCATAGTTTTAATGGCATCGCCTTTGGCATCCTGCACCGAAAAACCTTCGAGGGTGATATTGCTGCAATTACTTACCCGAATACCTTCTGCCCCATCTTTTTGGTTGATGAAGCTTAAAATGGTTTTACCCCTCCCCTTGCCTCGGATAGTTACTTGTTGTTTTCCTTCCAGGGAAAGGGTATTGGTAAGGAAGAATTTGCCTTCGG
>JAPLEI010000106.1:5600-48934 GCA_026391195.1 Bacteroidota bacterium
GGGTAAATCGATTACGGTTCCGGGTGCTGCCTCAATTAGGGCGAGCTGATAGCGTTGCTGAAATTCTTTCTGTGCCAGCAGACTGGGGGCGTATATATAGAGTATCAGGGCGACTAACCATTTATTCATAGAAACGGTGGTTGAGATTACAAGTTATGATTTTTGCAGAATAGAAAAAATCTGTGTAAACAAGGGCTTGAGTTACACTTTAACAGCTAGCATTCTTAATGAGCTTCGAATGATTGTTTGTAAGGATAATTTAAAAAATATGAAAATTAATCTTATTATAGTAATAATTTTAATTATATGAATATTTTTAGGTTTATATGCCATTTTATGGGGTTATCTCTAAACAAAAAAGGACTTTAAATAACAAAATGGTTGATTTATTCACATTACATTAATATTTATATATTGTTTTATTGTTGATTTTCAATTTTTTTATAATAATTTAGCGCTATAAGTATTTATTGTTAAATTATTTAATGTATTGATTATGTCTAACCCAATTGTCAAAAAGTATGCTCCCTTTATCGTTCTCATGCTTATTGCTATCGGAGCCCTTTTTGTTCCCTCCCTTCCTGCTTTTGCAGATGCCAGTAAATACAATTCAGCCGATATCGCCTGGATTATCGTAGCTACCGCACTGGTATTTCTCATGACGCCCGGGCTGGCCTTCTTCTATGGAGGAATGGTTCATCGCAAAAACATCATTTCTACCATGATCAAGAGTATGGTGGCTACCGGAGTGGTAAGTATCCTATGGATAGTAGTAGGCTACTCCCTCTGCTTTGGTGAATCCATCGGTGGATTTATCGGAAACCCTTCTACCCATTTATTCTTTAAAGGGGTAATGTCGGGAGCGCCCTGGAGCCTGGCCCCCACCATCCCACTCTCGTTATTTGCCCTTTTCCAATTGATGTTCGCGGTTATCACGCCCGGACTGGTAGTTGGCGCAGTAGCTGAGAGAATTCGCTTTACGGCCTATACACTGTTTATCGCCATGTTCAGCATTTTGGTGTATGCACCTATTGCACACTGGACCTGGCATCCCGATGGCTTCTTATTTAAAATGGGTGCCCTGGATTTTGCCGGAGGTACCGTAGTGCATATATCTGCCGGTTGTGCTGCCCTGGCTGGTGCCCTTGTATTGAAAAGAAGAAAAGCCCATATTGAAAACAAGGAAATTCCTCCTGCTAATATACCCTATGTATTAATCGGTACCGGATTATTATGGTTTGGCTGGTTTGGCTTTAACGCAGGCTCTGCATTGGGTGCCAACGCGCTTTCTGTAAGTGCCTTCGCAACCACCAATACCGCAGCAGCTGCCGCTGGTTTGGCCTGGATGTTTTTTGATGTGGTGCGTGGTAAAAAACCCTCCGTATTAGGATTCTGTATTGGTGCTGTGGTTGGACTCGTTGCCATTACCCCTGCTGCAGGTTTTGTGGCAGTTCCGCAAAGTATCTTTATTGGTGCCGTAGCTTCTCTGATTTCTAACTTAGCCGTTTATTACAAAAGTAAATCTACCCTCGATGATACCCTCGACGTATTCCCCTGCCATGGTGTTGGCGGTATGGTTGGTATGATTATGACGGGCATCTTCGCCACCAAAACAGTAAACAGTGCCGGTAATGATGGTTTATTTTATGGCAATTTTTCTTTCCTGATTATACAACTGAAAGCCTTGGTAGTAGTAGTAGGTTACAGCTTTGTAATGTCGCTCGCCATCTTCAAATTCATCGACCTGATTTTACCACTGCGCGTAAGTGAGGAAGAAGAAGAGATGGGATTAGACTATACCCAACACGCAGAAAAATACGGAAGAGCTCCGCTTCAAGCCTAAGCTTTTCCGGGCGAGTCTGACCACTCCCAACCGGTAAACAAAAAAGGTACAGCCACTTCGTGAACTTCTGACCAAGTTCACCGGCTGTACCCCTTATTAATCATAAAACCATTACAATGTTAAAGAATTTTTTGGCAGGCTGTACAGCTTTTTTATGTTCGCAATCCCTACTCGCCCAAACCGACTCTAGCACCAAATCCGTTACAACTTTTACCGGTTCCCTGGATGCCTATTATCGCTTTAATTTTACGGGTCCTGCAGCCGGAAAAACCAACAACCTCACTAGTTTCACCAATTCCGTTAACTCCTTCGAATTGGGCATGGCTTCTTTAAAAGTAGACCATTCTTATGGCAAAATATCTGCTACGGCAGACCTCGGAATTGGTCGCCGGGCACAAGAATTTACCTACACCGAATCAGGGGTAAATGCCATTATTAAACAGGCCTATGTTTCATACGCCCCCAGCAGTGCTGTTAAATTTACCATGGGTAAATGGGCTACACATGTGGGCTACGAAATGGTAGATGCGTATGCCAACCGCAACTATAGTATGTCTTACGGATTTTCTTACGGTCCCTTCTTCCACACCGGTTTAAAAGCCGATATCGCTTTAGGGGGTAAGTCGGCACTGATGGTGGCCATTGCCAATACTACCGATTACCTCAGTGCACCCTCCGCAGTTAGTTATGTGTTGGCACAATTCAGTACCGCTAGTTCTAACGACAAAATAAAAGCCTACCTGAATTTTCAGGGTTCTACCGAACTAACGCAGTTTAACCTGGTACTTACCGGCACGCTCAGCGATAAGCTAACCATGGCTTACGATGGTAGCGTATTAACCACCCATACCAATGGAGTGAATGATACCTGGAATAGTCATGCCGTTTACCTGAATTACGACCCCATTAAAAAATTCGGACTAACCCTACGGGGAGATTATTTTGGCGACCGTAAAATCAGTCCCCTGGTTACCATGGGTGGCGGATCGGTGTTTGCCACTACGCTTTCGGGTAATTTTCGTTGTAGCAACCTAACCATCATTCCGGAAATCCGGTTAGATAATAATTCTGATCCGGTATTCAGCAAAAATGGCGCAACCGATAAAAAAAGTACCACCAGCTTTATTCTGGCAGCCGTGTATAAGTTTTAGTTTTTTTGCAATTGTTCAACATAAGGGTTTAAAGCATCTTGTAAAATTACAGGGTGCTTTTTTTGCCAACAGAAATAGTATCTTAGTCAACTATTAAAAATAGTTTGGTTGTATGGGAATATTGAAGTGGCTGGCGCAAATGGTGTATGCCTTATACGCTTTTTTCATTTTTATGATACTCACTCTCATTGCCTTTCCCTTGGTGATGCTTTCGTTGTTGTTTGGATACCACCGGGGTGGAAACTATATTTATGCCATTTGTAAATATTGGGCGGCTACTTGGTTTTTATTGATTGGCGTTCGCCATGAAGAAATATTCGAGCACCCGCATGATACCGGCAAGCAGTGGGTATTTGTAGCCAATCATATCTCGTATATGGATATTCCCCCCATTGTACTGATGGCTCCCCAACCGATCCGTATTTTAGGAAAATATGAAAGCAGTAAAATACCCATTTTCGGATGGATATACCGGGCAGCCGTAATTATGGTAGACCGTCGGAATCCCGAAACCCGGGCACAAAGTTTTCGCGAACTAAAAACGGCACTCAACCGTGGGGTATCAATTTTTCTCTTTCCCGAGGGCACATTTAATATGCGGGAAGACAAGCCGCTGAAAGACTTTTTCGATGGAGCTTTTCGGCTAGCGATTGAAACAGAAACCCCCATAAAACCCATGATATTTCCGGATACCATCGACCGGCTGCATTTTTCTAGTCTGTTTACCATAACCCCCGGTCGCTGCCGGGTAATATTTTTAGAGGAAGTACCGGTAATGGGGTTAGCGCCTGCCGACATACCTTTTTTGAGAGAAAAAGTGTACAATTTAATGGATCAAGCGCTCCGCCGATATCGGTATTATCCACCTGCATAATGCGTACATTTGAGCAAATATCGTTGCCTTGTTTGTTGAAGTAATTATTCCTTTGGCCCTGCCGAAAAATTATACCTGGTCGGTACCCGACGCCTTGCAATCGCAGGTAGCCATTGGCAAGCGGGTAGAAGTACTTTTGGGCAAAACCAAGCGATATGCTGGCATCATTAAAAAGATGCTTCCAACGGCTCCGGATAGCTTTATACCAAAACCTATTTTGCAGGTATTAGATGAAGAACCCATTTTACATGCACAGCAACTGGCATTTTGGGAATGGATGGCTGCCTACTATATCTGCACCGAAGGTGAAGTGATGCAAGCTGCTGTTCCTGCCAATCTAAAACTCAGCAGTGAAGGTATCTTGTGTTGGAATGAATCCGCCCCCTCCCCAGATGCCGGTTTAAGTGATTTAGAATATCTGTTAGCAGAAGCGCTGGAGATAAAGAAAACTTTGAAGATGTCGGAAGTGCAGGAATTGCTGGATGTAACGGATGTGTATCGGGTAATTAAAAAATTAATTGAGAAAGACTATTGCTTTATTTGGGAAGAGCTGAAGCAAAAATACAAGCCGAAAACGATTCAGTATTTGCAATTACATGCCACGTATCAACAAGAAGAGGCACTGGAAAAATTGCTGAACGAATGGGGTTCGGCTGCTCCCAAACAAATGGAAATGCTGCTCGCGTTTTTACATTTGCAACAAACGGAGGGCGAAGTAACGCGAACAGCCCTGTTAGAAAAGTCGGGTGCCAATGCGGCTCAGCTGAAAGCCCTGATAGATAAGGGCATACTGCAACCCGAAAGAAAAATCACGAGTCGTATTGCTACCACTCCCAAAAAAATTCAGCTCCCCTTTACCTTAACGCCGGTGCAACAAGCCGCCAAGGAAAATATCGAAACAGCTTTTGAAAAAACTCCGGTTTGTTTGCTACACGGAGTAACAGCCAGCGGAAAAACAGAAATTTATACAACCCTTACTGTGCCGGTTTTGCAACGCGGAGCACAGGTATTGTATATGTTACCGGAGATTGCGTTAACAGCGCAAATTATCCGGCGTTTACAGAAGAGTTTGGGGGGATATGTTTGGGTATATCATTCCAAGTTCAGTGCGAATGAGCGGGTAGAAATCTGGAACCGAGTAAAATCGGGAGAACCGATTGTTGTATTGGGTGCAAGATCAGCATTGCTATTGCCTTTTCAAAATTTACAATTGATTATATGCGATGAGGAGCATGATGCATCTTACAAACAACAGGAGCCTGCTCCGCGTTATCATGCCAGGGATGCCGCGATTTATTTAGCACATCAGTCGAATGCCAAAGTGTTATTGGGCAGTGCCACTCCATCGATGGAAAGTTATTATAATGCGCAACAAAAAAAATATTCGCTGATTACATTATCAGAGCGCTACAATAACTGGGCTTTACCCGCTATAGAAATTATCGACCATAAAACGCAGGCCGCACAAGTACCTGCCCAGCGCATTATAACGCCAGCCTTACAGGAGCAGATACAATTAGCCCTTACCCATAAGCAACAGGTAATTCTTTTTCAAAACAGAAGGGGCTATTCCCCTTATCAGATTTGCAGTACTTGTGGGTGGATACCTACCTGCCATCAGTGCAACGTGAGTTTAACGTATCATAAATTCAAACACCAGCTGAGTTGTCATTATTGCGGCACACAATATCCGGTGGTGCAAACCTGCGCTGCTTGTGGCATGCACGATTTTAATAAAAAGAATTTTGGCACCGAAAAAGTAGAGGAGCTGGTTAACGAACTTTTTCCGGAAGCAAGAGTCGCGCGAATGGATTTTGATTCGGTAAAGGGGAAGTATGAACATGATACGCTGATAAAATTATTTGAGCAGCATCAGATTGATATTTTGATCGGAACGCAGATGGTGGTAAAAGGATTGCATTTTGATGAAGTGAGTTTAGTAGGTATTATTGATGCTGATGGTTTAATGCAGTTTGCCGATTTCCGTGTAAATGAAAGAGCGTTTCAATTGATGGAACAGGTGAGTGGTCGTGCCGGCAGAAAGGAAGGGGGCGGTAAAGTGTTGGTACAGGTGCATCAGTTGCATCATCCCGTTATTGGTTGGGTAAAGGAGCATGATTTTACAGGATTTTATGAATTTGAAGTAGCCAAGCGAAAGCAATTTGGGTATCCCCCATTTACGCGATTGATTAAACTGGTATGCAAGCACAAAGAAGATGCGCTGGCGGCTGATGCAGCATTGGCTTTGCAGCAAACCCTAGAAAAGAAAGTGGGCTGTTGGATTTCAGCACCAGCTCAGCCACCAGTAAATCGGGTGCGCAATCAATATATTTGGGAATTGCTTTTAAAACTTCCCAAAGCAAGTGCAGATTCCCAACGCATAAAGCAGGCCATTCAGGAATCTATTACGCTGGTGCAGCAAAGCAAAACGAATTTCCGTTCAGTACGAATTTTTGCAGATGTAGACCCCGTATAAATTAACTGTTTCCCCAGAGGACGTACCCTACAGTTTTTTATACTTACCACAATTACCCCTCTCCAGTTCCCATCCACCCAAATCCTGTCTCTCCCCCCTTGAATCCTATAAAGCCGCAGGCTTACCCCGATCCGCAGGCTTCACCTTCCTCCCAAACCAGAGCCAGCGGCTCGACACCTTACTCACCCCCCCACAAAAAAGCCGCAGGCCTCCAAGAGCCAGCGGCTCGACACCTCACTAAAAAAGGGCTATCTTTTCAGATAGCCCTTCGGAGTATAGTAGTAGTTAACTAGAAATTATTTGAATCGAGGCAACATTTCTACTCTACGATTATCTTGTCTGCCCTTAGCAGTTTTATTATCTGCAACCGGCTTATCACTTCCAAAACCTGTAGAAGTCATACGATCTGCAGCAATTCCTTTACTGAGGAAGAAATTCTTTATCGCATCAGCACGCTTTTGAGACAATGCCTTATTTAATTTCACAGATCCTGTATTATCAGTATGCCCTTCAATATCCACGTTTAATGTAGGATACTTATTCAGCTGATCTAATGCATACTGTAATTTTTGTGGAGCCAATTTAGGGAATGCAAACTTAGCAGTACCTGTTACGAAGTAAATGCTCTTAGCAGCTACTTTTAAATCAGCAGCCAGATCAGGACAACCTGCATTGCTAGCAACACCCACGATTGTAGGACACTTATCTTCTTCGTCATTTACACCATCACCGTCTGTGTCTGGGATAGGACAACCCTGGTAGCGAGCTAAACCTGGTACAGTTGGACACTTATCTTCCTCATCGTTAATACCATCTTTATCAGTATCAGGGATAGGACAACCTTGGTATTTAGCCAGACCTTTAACGGTTGGACATTTATCGTTCTCATCGTTGATACCATCACCATCTGTATCAGGTACAGGGCAACCTTCGTATTTAGCAACGCCTGGTACGGTAGGACATTTGTCTTGAGGATCGAAAATACCATCTTTATCGGTATCAACTGGTGCTGGCGGCGGTGGTGGTGGAGGAGGAACTACAACAACGGGTTTCTTTTCTTTTAAGGGAGAAGCGATTCCAATAGAGTAGTTCAGGTGATTAGTAGAGAGGGCAGAAATTTTGATGTTATAACCAAACAATAAGTTGATGAAAGTACCCTCAGAAAGTTTGAATTGTAAACCAGCTCCTGTTGGTGCATAAGCAGCAAAATAGTTGCCACCATACATAGAGGCGCCAATTCCCAAATGGATATAAGGAACGATCACATGCTGATCGGTTAACAGCTTAATGTTGGCAGCTGCACTCAATTCCATTAAAAATTTGTTGTCCGTAGAAGAGGCAACCCCAGAAAAGTATGAATAGGGATATTTGGTAAAAGAACCCGCCAAAGTTCCTTGGAAGTCGATATGATCGCTTAGTCCCTGATAA
The DNA here is from genome assembly GCA_026391195.1 of Bacteroidota bacterium. Taxonomy (GTDB): domain Bacteria; phylum Bacteroidota; class Bacteroidia; order Chitinophagales; family Chitinophagaceae; genus Sediminibacterium. The sequence continues at coordinate 13,373 of JAPLEI010000106.1, forward strand.
TAGTTCAGACTAAGACCGGGTGCCATATCGCCAACTTTGGTCCATAATTTATTGTTCAGTACATTAGACAATGAAGTCTTATCAACTAGGTTGGCCGTGTACATATCCTTCAAAAAAAAGCTGATCCCGAAACTGGGTTGTTTTTTATAGGACGTCATGGGTTGTGAAAATGCCATAGCCGACATACACACAGCAACCATGAAAAGCATAATTTTCTTCATAATCAGTTTTTTAATTTATGAGCAAAAATACAGGTAGTTATTGAATTTAGAAAATTAAAGCAATACGAAATTATTAATTATTTTTAGATGGGGATAAAAGGGGCAAAAACCTGACTAAATGCCGCTTTTTGGGCTGAAAGTTCAACATTTTACCTGCTTGGTCGCTTAATTGTACAACAACTTCCTTATCAGTGGCGGCCGGAATCCGGTCGTTTACCCATACTTCCACCCATTTTCCCGAAGTAACGCTGATAACTCGGATGCGGGAATTCAGAGGTACCTGGTTACAGGCTGCTGTCATTAAGGCAGGCTGATACTTCTCTCCTGAACGGGTTTTTTTGCCTTTATAAGAGGGGGGATAAATCGTTGCCAAGCCATTATAACCTGAATCTGGAATTGCGGGGGAAGCATTTTTCAATGAATCGGGTTTCGGGGCGATAGGTTTTTGGGTAAAATCAGTGGACTTTTGGGGAGATGGAACGATAGTGAGGGTTTCCACTTTAACTTTGGTAAGGCCTGCTTCCACAAAATCGAGCTTTCGGGCAACTCGAATGCTCACATCTACCACCCGCCCCTTTTTGGCCATGCGGGGATGCATCCGATCGTTGATTCGCAGTACCACCGTTTTGCCGTTTTTGGTATTGGTTACCAGCACCCAGGTATTAAGGGGCAGATTATTGCTGGCCGCCGTTAATTTTTCATTCCTGAATTTTTCTCCCGTGGCAGTTAAGGTTCCATCTAAACTTACACTGTAAAAACTGGCAATTCCCTTAATGTTTTTGCCTGATTTTTTAAAGTGATAGCCCGAAACCGTATCGAGGATATAAGCAGTATCCTTTACATCCAGCAAAATACTGGTATCTGTTAGCACGGATGCTTTGGTTAGCAAGGTATCTACCAATTGTACCCGAATCTGATTAACCGCTGCTGTTTCAAACTGAAGTAAGGCTGCCGGTTCCTCCCCCAATGAAAGACGCATTCCTTTGGTGGAGGGATTGGAAGAAAGCCGCTGATTCACCTGAACCAGCAGTTTATAATGATTTACGGGATTGGTAACCAACACCCAAGAACCCATCGGAAACTCTGAACAGGCTGCTGTATACCATCTCATGCCTGAAAAATCAGCTGCCGTGTCGGTTAGTGGAATGTTCCGCTTTTTATCTACTACCCCCTGCCCCCTTATTACCGAACCTCGTAATTTATAAAAAAGTGTGTCGAACCGGATGCCATCCTGCGTGTACACTTTCACCAGTAACCAGTCCTTTCCCGAACCGGAAAAACTAAATCCCAGCAAAACCACTAGCAGCAATACAGCCAATATCCAACCTTTTATTTTCATACAAACAGGCCTTTAAAGAGGTTGCCGGGCTACCCGGACCACCCTTTGATACTGTGAAGGTAATTTAGTAACCCGGAACGGGTATACGTATTAATAAAATATAAAATACATAAAGCTGCTTTTTCAGAAGAAGGTAGGTGATAATCAACTAATATAATTATTAATTAATTATAACTAGTTTCCGAGACACTATATCGGCGGAACCTACGGTTCTGTGTCAACGGATTAAAATCCGTTGTTAAATATGTGGGGAGGCTACGCCTCTATGCTAATGACCGGTATTTTGCCGAGAGCAAAATAATACTACTTGTTGCAAAAGGACTAGAATCCGTTGTTTAAATATTTGGGAGGCTTCGCCTCTGGGCTACCAGCCGAAATTATTCCGGGAGCAAAATCAGGGTTAAAGAAGATGTTAGAGTGGGAATTTTAAAGATGGGGGCTGGTTTTTTCGCTGGCAGTAACTCCTTGTTGGCTGCGGATTTGAATTTGAAGATGGGTAATCCATTCCTCACAACCTTGCGAACAGAGTTGATCATTTACTTGCTCGATAACCTGCATCACTTGCTGGTAAGTGCCTTCCAGCACGGTATCAAATGCATTCACCTGGTATTGAATGCCACTGTCTTTTATAACCGCAATGGCTTCATCTACCCAGCGATAGGGATGTAATTGGGTTGCCAGCGGAAGTATTTGTATGGAAGCACAAATGGTATGTGAATGCATACGATTAAATATCGGTTACTGCTACTACGGCATCTAAATTAATAGGGCCATGCACATGCGGAAAAACTTCATTCAGACTTCCGGCCAATTCGTATACAAGGGGCGGTTGTATTTTATCTTTTTCGAGCGTAAGCTTTACCAAATCGGTTTGATTGGCAAAATAACGTTGCAACACACCCGGTACTTGCTGAGCAGTTGAGCAATGGATATAACCCTCTTCTTCAAATCGGGGTGAGCTAAGTTTGCCTGCTTTCTGGGCTGCTTCCCACCAGCTTCGGGTGGTTACATGGTATATAAATTCTGTTTCCAAATTGTTTGGTTTTTCGTTGGTGAATTATTATTTTATTATCGATGGTATTCGGCGGTCAATCATCATTAGGTCGGCAATAACCAGAGCAGTAACTGCTTCTAACACTACCGGAACGCGCAAAGCTATACACAAATCATGTCGGCCTTTTACAGAAAAGGGAACTACAGAATCGGTATCCCGGCTCCAGGTAAGTTGCTCTTTGGGGGTGGAGGAGGTAGGCTTAACTACTACCCGAAATACCAACTCTCCGCCGGTAGTTAATCCACCCAAAATGCCCCCGGCATGGTTGGTGTTTGTATGGCCATTTTTATCAAGCAAAGCATCATTGTGTTCAGAGCCCAACATCTGCGCAGCAGCAAATCCAGCACCAAACTCAATACCCTTAATAGCTGGAATGGCAAAAACAGCATGAGCCAAGACTGACTCTACTGAATCAAAAAAATGTTCGCCTAATCCAACCGGCAATCCTTGTACCCGGCATTCAACAATACCACCAATGCTGTCTTTCGCCTGAATGGCTTTTTGCAGTCCTGCTTCCGTATCTTTTTCTCCCCCAATTTCTAAAATGGTTGCTTGCAACTGAAGTGCAGTACCAGCCGCTGCAGCATACTGCTGTAATAGTTTTTTGGCAACAACACCGGCGCCAACTAAACAAACGGTAAGCCGGCCACTGAAATGTCCGCCGCCTCTATAATCTTCAAAGCCACCGAATTTCTCACCGGCTACCCAATCGGCATGGCCAGGTCGGGGAACGTCGCGTTGCCGGGTGTAATCTTCAGTGCGGGTATTTTTATTTTCAAAAATAATGGTGAGCGGAGCACCGGTTGTGTAACCATTAAACCAGCCGGATTGAAAAATGGGAATATCATCTTCCTTTCGGGGAGTAGTGCCTTTTTGGATACCCCCTTTTCTGCGTTCGATATCGGTAACAAAATCTTCGGCTGTTAAGGGCAATCCGGCAGGACAACCATCTACCGTTATACCCACACAGGGGCCATGTGATTCACCAAAAATGTGCAAACGAAAAAGGCGGCCAAAACTATTCAAGGGTTCTACAATTTTATTGTTCGGTAAGGGTTACATCAGCGCCCAGTGCTGCTAGGTGCTGATAAAAATCGGGATAGGATTTGTTGATGGCTTCTGCCACTACAATATCTACCGGTTGTTCGGCTCGTAAAGCAGCTACAGCACAGGCCATTGCAATGCGGTGATCGTGATGGGAATGAACACTTGCCCCCTGCAAAACTTTTCCACCGGTTACCATCATCTCATCGCCTATCAACTCTATATCCACCCCCAATTTAGCAAATTCCTGCTGTAAAGTGAGCGCCCGGTTACTTTCTTTATGTGCCAGCCTAGATGTACCCTTAATAACGGAAGTGCCATTACAACAGGCTGCCAACGCCACCAGGGGCGGAAACAAGTCGGGGCAGTGGGTAGCATCTAAATGAAATGCTTGTAATTTTCCAACGCCTGTTTCAACAAAATTATCTCCAATGGTTAACATGCACCCGGTTTGTGCTAATGCCAGCAAAATGGCTTTATCGGCCTGAGAAGAATGTTGGTTGATGCCATTTACGCGAATATTTCCGGCAATAGCCCCTGCAACTAATAAAAAGGAAACACTGCTCCAATCGCCTTCAACCGTATATTGTATAGCATAGGGTGGAGGAGTGGATGCTGGCTTACAAGTAAAGGTTCGATGTTGCTGGTGGGTTACCAGTTTTCCAAAATGTTTCATTACATCGATGGTTAAATCAATATAAGGAGTACTCGCCAGGTTGTTCACTGTAATTACTGCACCGGAGGCATTGCTTGCACCAAATGCCATCAGCAATCCGGTTAAAAACTGCGAACTGAGCGACCCGTCTACTGTTATAGAAGCAGGACTAAGTGGCCCCTGTATTTGTAAAGGAAGTTTGCCTTGGTTAGATTGAATTTGTACACCCAGCTGAGGAAAAATTTCATCAAAAAAATGCATGGGTCGCGTTACCAAACTTCCGGTACCTGAAATAGTTAGTGGCAGCGAACTAAGGGCTGCAATGGGCGTAAACATGCGAATACCCAATCCGCTTTCGCCACAATGAATATCGTTTGATCGGGGATGAACACCGTGGGAAGTTATCAGTAAACTATGGTCGGATTGCATTTTTACTTCGGCACCGAGTTTTTGAATAACATCGATTGCCGCCAGATCGTCGTTGCTATGGCCTGGATTCAGCAACAGTGTTTCACCTGTGTGTAATAATGCAGCTGCGCAGGCACGTTGCATGCTGCTTTTACTGGCTGGTGCTTGTAAAACACCGGAAATATCGGAAGGTGAAATGGTTGCCCTCATAATTTATTCAATCAGGCCATTCAGGCCAGTTGCCGAAGCCGGGTGATGAGTTCCTGAACGGGAATGGGCTCCACTACTCCCCTGCCCAGTTTTTCTAATACAATATATTGCATGCCTGCTGCCGAATTTTTTTTGTCTTTTGCCAGCACATGGGTAACTTTTTTCCAATCGAATGTTGCGCGAGTAGGTAATCCATATTTAGCGAGCAAAGCTATCAACGCTTCTGCACCAGTAAACTTTTTAATTTGTGCAGACAAAAGTGCCGCATACGTCATACCAATACTAATGGCTTCCCCATGGCTCAGCTCGTATTGATTTTCGATGGCATGGCCGAGGGTATGTCCGAAATTTAATAGTTTCCGGTCGCCCTTTTCAAATTCATCTTTCAATACCACTTTGGTTTTTATCAGTACATTGGTTCGTATTAACCGAGCTAATTTTTTAGGGTCGCGTTTGAATTGCGTGAGGGTATTTTCTTGTAATAACCGAAACAATTTAGCGTCTTTGATGGCTGCATGTTTGATAATCTCAGCAAATCCATTTTTCCATTCTGCCGGGGGTAGGGTTTTGAGAAAATCAATATCAAACAAAATAATTTCGGGCTGCCGGATAAGGCCTACCATATTTTTATACACACCCACATCAATACCATTTTTTCCTCCGATGGAGGCATCTACCATTGCGAGAAGTGAAGTAGGCACCAGGGCAAAACGAATACCGCGCATGTATATGCCAGCAACATATCCCGTGATATCTGTAACTACGCCACCACCTACCCCAATTATTACTGTACTGCGATCGGCACCTAACTGAATCAGTTGTTCGATAATACCATCAACGGTTGCTTGAATTTTATAGGCTTCGCCGGGCTTTAATACAATCGTATTCCATCCCTTGAACTTTTTACCATGCCGGGCAAACAAATTTTCATCCGTGATTACAACTGCTTTATCACGGCTAACCCACTGATCTAACTGCGAAAAGGAAGTATCAAACCAATAGGAAACCTGCGCAGCTGAAAAAGTAAATGAAAGATGTTTACTGGCCATAACAAATGCAACCCTGATTATTGATTCATGATTTTATTTTGCTGGGTGATACTCTCCATGTGTACCGCATCGAAGTAACGGGTAACAAAATCTTTACTCAACCCCAACTTCTCACCTTTCAGAAACGCTCGGTCGAGGATAGCGTTCCAGCGATTGGTTTGCAGAATGGTGATATTATTTTCCTTTTTGTATTCGCCGATATTACGCGCCACTTTCATGCGCTGACTCAGGATCTGCATCAATTCATCATCGAGGTTATTGATTTGCTGACGTAATTTTTCGAGGTTGGCATGATAATCTTCAGATGCCACATCTTCTTTTCTCCAGCGAATACTATCCACCATCTCACCCATTTTTTCGGGGGTGATTTGTTGTTTGGCATCGCTCCAGGCCATATCCGGGTCGATATGACTTTCTACAATCAACCCGTCAAAATCTAGGTCAATAGCGGTTTGGGCTACCTCTTGTAAAATATCTCTGCGCCCACAAATGTGCGAAGGATCATTAATCATTAAGGTTTTTGGATAGCGGCGTTTCATTTCAATGGCTAAGTGCCACATGGGTGCATTGCGATATTCGGTGTTACCATAAGAACTGAATCCGCGATGGATCAATCCGATTTGTTCAATACCTGCATTAGCAACACGTTCCATAGCACCCACCCACAATTCCAAATCGGGATTGATGGGATTTTTTATCAGCACGGGAACTTTTACACCGCGTAAAGCATCAGCCACATCCTGCACACTAAAAGGGTTTACGGTAGTGCGGGCACCGATCCATAATACATCTACGCCAAAATGCAGGGCATCTTCTACCTGTTTGCCGGTAGCAACTTCTACAGTTACCGGAAGTCCGGTAATTTTTTTGGCAGACTGCAACCAGGGTAATCCTTTGGTTCCTACCCCTTCAAAACTTCCGGGGCGGGTGCGGGGTTTCCAGATGCCGGCGCGCAGCATATCAATTTTTCCTGTAGCCGCTAAACGAGTAGCGGTTTGTATTAGTTGTTCTTCGGTTTCTGCACTGCAGGGACCAGAAATAATAAGGGGACGCTTGTTAAAAACGGCATCCAAATTAAATGCGGGTTTAGTAGCCTGTTCCATGAAAAGTGAATTTGATTTTACGATTTATTGATAAGATTTTGTTCTGGCTTTTGGGGGAGCACCGCTGTCTGCATCATTCATGCGAATGCTTCTTCCCTTATATTTTTTACCATCCAGCGAACGAATCATTTGCTGAGCGGAAGATTTATCAATTTCAATCCAGCTGTTCATATCCTTCATGTCGATTTTACCAAGCACTTCTTTTTTCAAATCGCTCATGTCGAGAATAAATTGCAGGAAGCTGGCTTTAAAAAAGCCATCCCGGGTTCCGAGGTTTACAAACAAGCGCTTATATCCACCAGAACTACTGCGGCTAAATTCTTTGCGGCTATCGCCTCTGCCGCCTTCTGCTCTTTCCGAACGCATTTTACCACCCAATGCAGGCAAGCTGCCGGTTTTGCTCCGCTCTCTTTCGCGCAAATTCAGGTCTTCCGCATTCTCGTAGTACTTTAAAAAGCGGTCGAACTCAAGTGCAGCTACTCTTTGCAATACTTCTTCTTTGGTAACCTCCGCAAATTTTTCGGAGAGCATGGGAACATAGGTTTCGTAGTCGCCATGACTAATATCTGCCGACAATAGTTTATCCATAAAATGGAAGAACTGTTTGCGACAAACATCTTTACCGGAGGGTATATCAAGTTTATGAAAACGGGAGTTGTTGATCCGTTCAATTTGTTTGAACTTATACATTTCCTTGGCATGCACTATAGATACGCAAATACCTTGATTACCTGCACGACCGGTTCGGCCAGAGCGGTGGGTATATATTTCTACATCGTCGGGCAGTTCGTAATTAATTACATGGGTTATGCCAACCACATCAATTCCACGGGCTGCCACATCGGTAGCAATTAATAGTTGCAAACTTTTATCGCGAAACTGACCCATTACTTTATCGCGTTGTTGCTGCGAAAGGTCGCCATGCAGGGCATCTATATCATATCCTTCCCTTGTAAGGCGATCGCAGATTTCCTGGGCATCGGCCTTGGTACGGGTAAAGATGATGCCATAGATTCCGGGGTTAAAGTCGATGATTCTTTTAAGGGTTTCGTAGCGATGTTGGGCAGTGGATACATAATACTGGTGATCGATACTGGCATTGGCCGTATTCACTTTTCCCACGGTAACTTCCATGGGCTCCTTCATGTATTTTTTGCTCACCTTTCTAATTTCTGGTGGCATGGTAGCACTAAAAAGCCAGGTACTTTCGCGGGCAGGAGTATTTTTAAGAATGAACTCAATATCTTCCTGAAAGCCCATATTCAGCATCTCATCTGCTTCATCCAACACAACGTATTGAATTTTATCGAGGGGAATGGCTTTCCGTTCTATCAAGTCGATCAAGCGGCCGGGAGTGGCTACTACTATCTGCACACCTCGTTTGATATCCCGGATTTGCAATCCGATAGAAGCGCCTCCATATACAGCAACCACAGCAATGCCGGGCAGGTATTTTTTAAAGGATTCAATTTCTTTTACTATTTGTAAACAGAGTTCACGGGTAGGGCAAACTACCAGTGCTTGTGGATAATTAGCTGTAGCAGATACCACCTGTAAAAGGGGTAAGCCGAATGCTGCTGTTTTGCCAGTGCCAGTTTGGGCAAGGCCTATAAAATCTTTGGTGCCGCTCATCAATACAGGAATTGCCTGTTCTTGGATGGTGGTAGGATTTACGTAACCCAACTCATCGGTTGCCCGAACCAAACGGGCATCCAGCCCCAACGCTTCAAATGTGGTCATTGTTTGTTAATTTAACTGCAAAGGTACTTTTAATATAATGGTTATTCGTATTTGATTAGATGTATGGGTTTTTTATAACAATACTTTGGGTTACGGGCTTGATTTACTTTAATATTCTTCTGATTTCATTGGCCCGGTTGATGAGCTCTCCTAGGTATTCGTAGTTTTCTTTTTCCAGACAGGCTTTGAATTTTCGCAACTGGGTGATATGTTCGTTCAGCACATCCAGAATATTTTCGCGGTTTTGCATCAAAATAGGAATCCACATGCTGGGGTTACTTTTTGCCAAACGCACGGTACTCTCAAAACCCCCGGAAGCTAGTCCGAATATGGTATCTTCTTCTTTTTCTTTCTCTAATACGGTATTCGCCAGCGCAAAAGAGGTGATGTGAGAGATATGACTTACATAGGCCACATGTAAATCGTGTTCGGAAGACGTCATGTAAATGATATGCATACCCAAAGCCCGATACATATTTTCTACCAGTTCCAACGCATCCGGATCTGATTTTTCGCGATCACAGATTACAGAAGCTTTTTCGTCGAAAGCCCCGCTGATGGCGGCCTGGGGGCCACTGAATTCGGTACCCCACATAGGGTGGGTAGCCACAAAACGTTTGCGGTTGGTACTATCATCAATGGTTTCGCATAAAGTTTGTTTAGTAGAACCTACATCCAATACCACCTGATGGGTACAGTTTTCTAATAATCCGGGTAACATTCGTTCCGTTACATTGATGGGGGTAGCCAAAATGATAATATCGGATTGGTTAACCGCCTCTTTCCAGGGTAATATTTTATCTACAATCCCTAATTCCAGGGCTTTCTCGGCATGTTGTGCGTTGGCATCCACCCCAATAATGGTATGGGCAAATTTTCTTTCTTTGAGGGTAAGGGCCATCGAACCTCCGATTAAACCTATCCCGATAATAGTAACTGTCATAGCCTAGCATTTATTTCGAACAAATAACATCTATATTAACTCCTTTCAGCGGCTTTAATTGCCGGATACATGGATTTTTATTCTTTCAATGGCTTCTGCAAACTTTTCTACCGAGCCACAAAGGCTCACCCGAACATATCGGTCGCCAGCTACACCAAAAATTCCTCCCGGCGTAATAAAAACTCCTGCGGAATATAAAACCCGGTCGCTGAGTTCGTATCCGCTGGCATATCCATCCGGAATTGCCGCCCAAATAAACAAGCCAACCTGATTGGGTGCAGGGCTACAACCCAACAGCTGCAATAGTTCCAGCACTTTTTCGCGACGCGCCGCGTAAATGGCATTTACCTCTTTTTGCCATTCGGTTCCCAGCCCCAGCGCAGTAACCGCAGCCATTTGAACGGGTAAGAACATGCCACTGTCCATATTACTTTTAAAAGTTAGCACTTCCGCTATGCGTTCATCGGCGCCGCAAAGCATCCCTACGCGCCAGCCGGCCATATTATGACTTTTACTCAACGAATTCAGCTCTACCGCTACTTCCAAGGCGCCGGGGGTTTGCAAAATACTTACCGGATGATCATTGAGAATGAAGCTGTAGGGGTTGTCGTGACAAATCAATATCTGATGTTGCCGGGCAAAGGCAATCAATTTTTCGAAAAGTTGGGGAGTAGCTGATTGTCCGGTTGGCATATGCGGATAATTCACCCACATCAGTTTCACCTTACTTAAATCCAACTTTTCCAGGGCGTCCCAATCTGGCTCCCAATTATGTTGTTCAGCAAGTTGGTAGGTTACCGGTGTGCCGCCCGAAAGTTTAACGGCACTGCTATAGGTAGGATAGCCGGGATTCGGAATTAGAGCTTGGTCGCCGGGGTTTAGGTAAGTCATACATATATGCATGATTCCCTCTTTGCTACCCATCAGCGGCAGAATTTGCCGGTCGGGGTTTAGGGTAACTCCATAACTACGCAGATACCAGTCGGCCATCGCCTGGCGCAATAGGGGCAACCCTTTATAATTCTGGTAGCCGTGCACCTGAGGCTTAGCTGCCGCTTCTTCCAGGGTTTTAATTACGCTGGGATGGGGCGGTAAATCTGGGCTGCCGATACCCAAATTGATAATGGCTTTCCCCTGCTGATTCAGCTGGTCGATTTCTCTCAGTTTTCCGGAGAAATAATATTCCCCAATACCCTGAAGCCTTGAAGATGTTGATAGTTGCATACAAACAATTTTCTGGTTAGAAAAAGGGGTTATCCTTTTACCACTTTTCCTTTTTTATAAATGCCGAATATTTTTAAGTTATTGGTTTGCGTGTTCAGTTGTTCTAATACTTTTTGTAGGTGAGCAGGTTTTTCAAATTCCAGATCGGCATAGAATCCATATTTAAAATTACTTCCTTGAATGGGCATACTTTGCAGCTTGCTCAGGTTTACTTCGTGGGCAGCAATATCGGTAAGTACTTTTGCCAAAATACCTTTGGAGTGATCGGTTTGAAAATATACGGAAGCCTTATTCGCACCGGGTATGGGGGATTGATTTTTTTTGGTAGCCAGCACCAGAAAGCGGGTAACATTATTCTTCATGGTATGGATATCGGGCGAAACGATTTGCAGACCATATAATTCTGCGGCTAGTTTGCTGGCGATGGCAGCGGCATGTTTATGATGATGCTGGGCAATTTGCCGTGCACTTAGGGCGGTATCTTCTGTTTCTACGAGTTTCCAGGTATTTTTTTCGAGAAAATCGAGGCATTGTAAAATGGCCATGGGGTGGCTATGTACTTCGCGGATATCGGATAGTTGCACCCCTTTATTGGCGAGTAGGTTTTGACTGATAGACAGATAAACTTCTCCTACTACAAGGAGTTTACTTTTTTGCAACAGATTATAATTGGGAAGTATGCTGCCAGCAATAGAGTTTTCGATGGCCATGATGCCTCCCGCAGAACGGGTTGGGTCGGCAGCGATTTTTACCAGTTCGCGAAAGGTATCGCAGGGTATTACGGGTACGCCTTTTCCAAAGAAGAAGTTGGCTGCTACCTGATGGAAACTACCTTCATATCCCTGAATACAAATGCCGGGTGGGGCAGAGTTGATTCTTAGGGCATTACTGGAAGAAGTGTGCGACATACTATAAAATGGGTTACTTGTAAAAAAAAACCCGGCGGTTGGCCGGGTTGATATTGTAAGGTTGCGTTTTAACAAATATTACCCGGCTTCATCTGGTGAAGAAGAAAAATGAAAAGAAATAAAATCGATTAGCGGGATTCATTGATTCAAATTTACAACAATTTCTTGAAAAAAACATTGAAAAATTGAAAATTTACGCTAACAAATGTTAGTATAAATTTGATTTATCCATAAAAAAAGCCCCTCCGTGGAAACGGAGCGGCTTCTAACGATTGCTTGCCATATGAAAAAAAGTTTAAAGCTGTTAGTGACCGGCAAGCATAGCCACAAAAGTTAAGCTAAGCGCTAAAATTAGTGCTTTGCAGCTTTAGCAAGAGAATCAGCAGCAGCTTTCATAGCAGCAGAATCTACCATAGTAGCTTTAGCAAGAGAATCAGCAGCAACTTTAGCCAGAGAATCAGCAGTAGCTTTAATAGCATTAGAATCTACAGTTGGAGTAGCATTTTCACCAGAACCACAGGCAGCGAAAGCGCCCAATACGAAAACGAATAACAGCTTTTTCATTGTTTTTTGTTTTTTTTGAATGAATGATTTTTAATTAATACGCGAAGGTAATAAAAGGTAACCTCTAAAAAGAAGGGTTTTTGAAAAAAATTTTTTTTCGGGTTTTGGGGTTACTTTTAGGGCCCCTGGGGTATTAAAATTACTGAAGTGAAAGGTGACATCAACGAACAAGCTTTATTAAAAGGGTTGGCTTCCAATGAAACGAAGGCCATCGAAACGCTTTATAAGGACAATTTCGGCATGGTACAAACCTACATCCTTCAGAACAATGGCTCTTACGATGATGCAAGGGATATTTTTCAGGAAGCAATGATTGCGCTGTATGAAAAAGCACAAAGCGACTCATTTGTCTTAACCTGTCAAATTAAAACTTATGTATATTCCATATGCAGGCGTTTATGGCTTAAACGATTGCAACAAATGGGGAGATACTCCCAACCCGTTGACAATCTGGAAGAAACTGTTGGCGTTGAAGAAGAAATAGAGGACCATGAGAAGAGAAACGCGGCATTTGCTATCATGGACAGGGCCATGGGAAGTTTAGGGGAACCCTGTAAAAGCTTGTTGGAGGGCTATTATATCCAGAAGAAAGACATGCAGCAACTGGCGGAAATGTTCGGGTACACCAATGCCGACAATGCCAAAAACCAGAAGTACAAATGTCTGATGCGTTTAAAAAAGTTGTTTTTTTCTCAATATAATATCGGCGAGTGATGAACATGGACGACATTTTACTTCAGGAGGCCATTGAACGATATCTGACCAATCAGATGCCGGAAGCGGAGCGTGCTTATTTTGACCAGTTGCGAACCAACACCCCCGAAATTGATCAGCTAGTCGTAGAACATGCCATGTTTCAGCACGAAATGGATTTTTACTCCCAGCGCCGCAACTTTACGGCACAGTTACACCATGCCCACGCCAATTTATTGCAACAGGGCAAAATTCAGGATGGTACAGAAGTATCTACCGGTGGTAAACTGATTCAAATTTTTCATAAATACAAACGCGTTACCGCAATTGCAGCTGCCGTTGGTGGATTTATTGCTATGGTTATTAGTGGACTGGTAGTTTACTTTTCGCCGGTAAATCAAAATCAGCTGGTACAGTTGAGTAAAGACATAGAGGTAATTAAGCGTAACCAACAATATCAGGGTAGCCTATTGAATGAAGTAAAAAGTAAGATCCCCGAAAATGCCAAGCTTATTTCTGGAGGAACCGGCTTTTTACTAGACACGCATGGGTATTTGCTAACCAATGCCCACGTATTAAAAGGATCCGGTGCCGTAGTAATTAATAGTAAAGGAGAAGAATTTAATGCCGATATTCTGCACATCGATAACCTGCGCGATTTGGCGGTATTAAAAATCAACGACTCCGAATACAATGCCCCTCGCGCACTTCCCTACAGCATCCGAAAATCTAAGATTGATTTGGGTGAAGAAATTTTCACCCTGGGATATCCCCGCAATGATATCGTGTATGGTGAAGGATATCTAAGCTCTCGAACCGGTTTTAATAGCGACTCCCTTACCTATCAGCTCCAGATCAGTGCCAACCCCGGTAACTCCGGTGGTCCGGTATTTAACAGTCAGGGTGAGATAGTTGGTGTTTTAAGCACCCGTCAGGCACAATCCGAAGGAATAGCATTTGCCGTAAAATCTGGCTATATCTATACCATGCTGGCGGATACCAAAGCCGAGAAAATAAGCGGAATGGAAAAAATAAAATTAAATCAAAAATCAAGTCTCCGCGGTGTAGACAGAAAAGATCAGATTACGCGTATCGAAAACTGCGTATTCTTTGTAAAAGCTTACAGCAAATAATACCTGTAACTTATTTAAAAAAAATGTGCGCCTTTGGCGTACATTTTTTTTATGCCCATAGGTTGTTGGGATACTTCCCTGCTCTCACCAACTCGTTGATACTATTTTGAACACCGGGTGCATCTTCCTGATAAGTAACCCCAAACCAGCGGGCATCAGTTGGTATTACCTGAACTACCCCTTTTTTTTGTTGTATAAAATTTTTGGTAGCGGTAGGAAGGTAAAATTCAGATTTCAATGCTTGTCCCTGAACCTGTAAAAATTCGTGAAAACCGATTTCGCAGAAATCAACAAACCCGGGGGCATAACATAAAAAATTCATGCTCACCATGCAGTTGTCTGGCAAGGGATGTTCCCCGTCAGCATCCTGATATACAATCACGCCTGTATCATTTCTTACTATACTGGTTCGCTCATTGATGTCGGTTAAAAAACCCGCTTCATCCACTGCACATACTCCCCTACTTACTGTTCCGTTATCACTCAGTGTATTTTGAAGAGAATACCCAATGATTGCATAGGTTTGCTCGTTACAAGTTTGCGTTAAAAAGGCAAATGCCTTAACAAATGCCTCTCGTCCATAAAAATCATCCGCATTAATTACGGCAAATGGCTCGTGGATATGCCCTTTACAACAAAGCAAGGCATGGGCAGTTCCCCAGGGCTTGGTTCGTTCTTCGGGTATGGAAAAACCTTCTGTAAAGAAAGATAATTCCTGATACATATAATCAATCGCGATTTTCCCTTGAATCTTAGGCTCAATCATTTGTTTAAAATCCGCAGAAAAATCCTGGCGAATAATGAAGATTACTTTGCCAAATCCAGCCTGAATGGCATCGTAAATGGCATACTCCAGTATGGTTTCCCCGGAAGGACCAAAAGATTGGGTTTGCTTTCTGCTTCCATAACGGCTGGCCATTCCGGCTGCCAGAATTACTAGTGAAGGTTTCATGTGCTACTTTTATATTTACAAGAATCGAGCACGAAACTAAAGATAATCACCTAGTATGCCAACAACTGGACTATAACAAATGATTATTTCTGTACCAACCATACAACCTCTCCGTACTTTATTTGCCGGTGGCCCTGCTGTGGATGTATTGAAACTACAAGAAGTTCACCCGGTGGTAAGCGGTAATAAGTGGTATAAATTACAATATTACCTGCAGGAAGCGGCAGAAAGGGGGTATACCAAAATCATCACCCGGGGTGGGCCCTACTCCAATCATATCATAGCCACCGCCTGGGCTGCCCGGGAACTGGGTTTAGAGAGTATAGGCATTATCCGCGGGCTAGCAGCTCCAATGCTATCCCCTACCCTGCAAGATGCCCAAGCTTATGGAATGACGCTCCACTTTACCGAAAAAAATCAATTTGCCAATTTTCAGTTACCCGAATCCGAAACGGCTTCCGCTCTATACATTCCAGAAGGTGGGGTTGGCCGATTAGGTATTCAAGGGGCTGCAGAAATACTCTCGGGTATAGACTTTGCTTCCTATACACATATTTTGGGAGCCAGTGGTACCGGAACCATGATTACCGGACTGGCCTTACAGGCGCTCCCACACCAACAGGTACTGGGCATTTCGGTGCTTAACAATGCCCCCTCTCCTTTTACCGAAATCAGTGAATGGTTAAAAAATTGGCCTACAGTTACCCCACCAACCCTGCTTTATTATGCCTATGGTGGGTATGCCAAAGTACACCCCACCGTTTTATCTACCATCAGAGATTGTTGGGAGCAAGAACAATTACCCCTCGATTTTGTGTATACGGGAAAACTATTTTCCGCCACCCGGGTATTGATACAGCAAGGATACTTTGCTAAAAACAACCGCCTCTTACTGATACACAGTGGTGGATTACAGGGAAATCGTTCCTTACCGGTGGGTAGTTTACCTTTTTAATTACTGGTACCCGCTTATCTTTGTAGTATGCAGTTGTTTAGGAAAAAGTTCATGCTTATTGCAGTGGGTGTGCTTCCCCTTTTGCCTTTTACCGGGAATAGTACGCCGCTGAAATTAAAAACCGAAAAATCAACTGCCCTTTATAGCAAATACAATTTCCTTCAAACCCGCACTGATAAAGGCAAATACACGATATACAAAAACAACCAACTGCTATTCACTTTATCGGAAAAAGCTTTTCGCCAATTCCGTGATTCTATTGCCCTCCAAACCAAAGACACGCTTTTTACTGCCCGTGATGGAAAAGTGGTAATCCATCCCTACCGAAATACTTCCTCCCCTCAAACCCAGGTAAATAAAAATAATCCTCCCATGGTATTTACCGATAAAAAGGGATATGTAAACCTGCACTTACCACAGTCCATTTATTTTAAATATCAGGTGCGGTTTTTTGATCAACCCAACCAACTACTATTTTCCATCCAATCTCCCAAAGAGGATAAGCTGGTGCTGGAGAAATCGAATTTTGTACGGTCTGGCTGGTTCGAATATGAAGTTTGGCAGAATGATGACTTAAAAGAGAAAGGCCGGATATTTTTACCCAAATAGCTTAACTGCAAATACTGTTAACCCTTACTTCGGTTATCAACTTACAGCCAAACACTTGTTCGAAATGTTTTTTTATCCGCTCTTTTACCTCGGCCAATGAAACAACGGCAGCCAGTTCTTTTTGCAGAGAAGTTACCTGCTTATTTTCTATTCCACAGGGAACAATACCATCAAAGTAGCTGATATCGGTATTTACATTAAAGGCAAAACCATGCATGGTTATCCAGCGACTGCATTTGATACCGAGGGCACAAATTTTTCTTTCTTTGCCGGGTATATCGCCATCCAGCCAAACGCCGGTTTCGCCCTTAGTTCTACCTCCGGTTATGCCATAATCGGCAAGCGTTAAAATAATCACTTCTTCTAAGCTGCGCAGATACCATCCCAAATCGGGCTGCATTTTTTCTAAATCTACAATCGGATATCCTACAACTTGGCCGGGTCCATGAAAAGTAATATCCCCTCCCCGATTGATATGGAAGAATTCGATGTTTTTTTCTTTCCGTTCTGCTTCGGAAAACAGCAGGTTACTGAGTTTTCCGCTTTTCCCCAGTGTATATACCGGTGGATGCTCTACCAGCAGTAAATGATGCCGGGTAGATAACCCATTACCCTGCGCCTTTAATTGGGTATTTTGTTGTAGCAGTAATTCTTGATAATCCCATACCTCCCGGTAGGTTTGATACCCCAAATCTTCGAAAAATACCTCTGCCAGCATGTTGCAAAATTACAGCTAATTATGGCAAACTTCCCGATGGATTGAGGGCTGCCTGGATGGTTACAGGGGGAAAGGACTACTTTTGCGATATGGCAGAAGATTTAGATTTATTACCCGACGAACCGTTGGAAACCCTGTATGAACGGAGAACCTTTACCGTAAACAATGGTCAGGAGCCGATTCGAATAGATAAATGGGTTCAAATGCACATAGAGGGTGCCACGCGCAATAAAGTGCAAAAGGGGATTGAAGCTGGCTTTTTAACCGTAAATGGAAAAATGGTAAAAAGCAATTACAAAATTAAGCCAGGTGATGAGCTTATTTTAATGAGCTTGATTAACCCTGAACATACGGTGCTTAAAAAAGAGAACATTCCCCTAAATATTGTGTATGAAGATGATGCCCTGATGGTGCTGAACAAGCCCGCCAACATGGTAGTGCATCCGGGCGTAGGCAATTACAGCGGAACCCTGCTGAATGGGGTGGCTTACTATATTGATCAGCAACATCCGGGCATAGATGAGGATACCCTCCCGAGATATGGATTGGTGCATCGAATAGATAAAAACACAACCGGATTGATTGTTTTAGCCAAAACTGCGGAAGCCGCCGCCCATCTGGCCCGTCAGTTTTTTAATCATACCGTACAAAGAAAATACGTAGCCCTGGTTTGGGGAGATGTTGCCGAAAATGAGGGAACCATTACCGGACATATTGCTCGTCACCGGCAACACCGCAAAATGTTTGATGTATATCCAGATGGGGATACCGGAAAGCACGCCATAACCCATTACCGGGTGCTGGAAAGATTTCACTATGTTACCCTGGTTGAGTGTATGCTAGAAACAGGCAGAACGCATCAGATACGGGTGCACATGAAACATATCGGTCATACCCTCTTCAATGATTGGGAATATGGTGGGGATGCCATTTTAAAGGGTACGATTTACCAAAAATATAAGCAGTTTGTTCAAAATTGCTTCGAAATCTGTTCCCGCTGTGCCCTGCATGCGCAAACCCTTGGCTTTATTCATCCGGTTACCGGTGCGTCCCTGTTTTTTGAGGCCCCCCTGCCCCCGGATATGCAACAAGTAATAGAAAAGTGGCGAGGATATGTGAAAGCAATCAGCCATAGAGACGAATAGGGAGTACCCACCCCTTCAACAATAACAAATAATATGTAAAAAAAGCTCGGAATAGGGCATTTGGTATTGTATTTGCAACAAGTTGAATGCCTATTTTTACCCTTGAATTGAACAAATCTGAAGAAGTTCCTAAAGATATTACGAAGAACCCTACTGGCACTGGTTGCCCTATTGGTGGTATTATTGATTGCCATCCAAACAAACTATGTTCAAAACAAGCTGATAGGCTGGGTAACCCATTACCTATCTAAAGAACTAAAAACAGAAATCAGCATCCAACACATCAGTTTATCACTTTTCAACAAAGTGAACCTAGATGGCATTTTAATTAAAGACCTTCATCAGGATACCCTACTATATGCAGGTCAACTAAAATGTAGAATTACGGACTGGTTTTTTTTGAAAGACAAAGTTGAAATCACTTATCTGGGACTGGAGGATGCCCGAATTTTTTTAAACAGAAAAGACAGCAACTGGAATTACCAATTTCTGGCTGATTACTTTTCCCCCAGAGATACTACCCCAAAAAATAAAAAGTCGATCAATTTACAAGTTCGTAAAATTGATATCAAAAGGCTGCAACTTATCAATAACGATCGTTGGGTGGGACAAAGAATGGTTTGGAAAACCAGGGCGCTATTAGTTGATATTGATAAAACCGACTTGCTTAACAATCAGTTTGTAATTAATTCGGTTTATCTGGATCAACCCTTTTTTCAATTACAAAATCTGGAAGGTCTCCGACCACCCCGCCCCCAATCTTTACCCTTAGTAAAAGATTCCGGAATGTATTTTAATTCCGGTAACCTGTTTCTACAAGTGAATAACTTTAAAATTGTGAATGGAAGTGTGTGGATTGATGATGATCTGAATAAGCCGGACAAAGGTTTTGATGAGGCACATATTGACATGTCGCAACTGAACGGGGAAATCGCAAACCTGCAATTTTTAAAAGATACCCTTTCAGCAGCCATTCAATTATCGGTGAAAGACCGAAGTGGTTTTGAACTGAAACAATTGAAAACCAATTTCCGACTAACCCCGCAAATCATGGAGCTGGCAGCCCTCGATTTGGTAACTGCTAAAAGTCATTTACGTAATTACTACGCCATGAAGTTTTCGGACTTCAATGAAGATTTTTCACACTTTATTTCTAAAGTTACCATGGTGGCCAACTTTACCCAATCGAAAGTGCATACGGATGATTTGGCCTTTTTTGCACCGGAGCTAAAAGATCTACATACGGCGCTTACGGTAAGTGGTCAGTTTTCGGGTACCCTGGAAGATTATCAGGTGAATCAGTTGAAAGTGCAGGCAGGAACCAATACGTATTTATCGGGTAATCTGCAAATGAAGGGACTGCCGGATTGGTCTAACACGAAATTTTTATTGAAAGGAGGCTTATTAAAAACGAATGCCTACGATCTGGGGCTTTTTATTCCTTCGCTAAAAAATGTAAAAGAACCCAACCTGCCAGCCTTGGGTGAAATTATTTATCGGGGTGATTTTTCGGGTGATAAGGAAAAATATGTAACAGCGGGCGCTTTTAGCACTAGACTCGGTGGGTTGGTATCGAATTTGCAACTGACTTTGCCCACAAAAGGAGAACCGATTTATCAGGGAAACATGGAAACGGTTCGATTTAATTTGGGCAAGTTTGTAGGTGACTCGAGTTTAGGACTGGTAAACTTTAAAGGAAAAATTAATGGCAGCAGTTTCGATTTTAATAAGCTAAAAACAACTCTCGAAGGAACTATTTCATTGATAGAGTATAATGGATACCCCTATACCAACATCTCATTGAATGGAACGCTGCAAAAAAAATATTTTAATAGTGAACTAAAAATCAACGACCCCAATTTTGATATCACCAGTTCGATGGAAATCGATTTTACCAAAGAGTTACCCCGCATCAACGTGGTGGGGGATTTGGTTCATTCAGATTTGAAAGCCCTGCATTTTACTAATCGACCTATTCAGGTAACCGGGTTATTAGATTTAAACTTCATCGGCTCTAATATCGACAACTTTGCAGGCTCGGCTAAATTTCTAAATGCCAACCTAAAAGATGATCAGGTAAATTTGAAATTCGATTCCCTAACCTTGCAATCGAGTAATGCAGATTCCATAAAGCTAATCCATATAAGCAGCAATGAATTTGATGGTACCCTGCTTGGTAAATTCAGCATACTAGATTTGCCGGCCAGCATTGTAAGTTTTCTGGCAAATTATTATCCGGCCTACATCAAACCACCTAAGTCGGTACCCAAGAATCAGCAATTCAGTTTCGTACTCAATACGCGCGACAATTTTGAGCCTTATATCAAACTGCTACTTCCCAAGAGTGGCGGATTTAACAATGTGGTAGTTTCCGGATCAGTGGATACCCGGATGAATAAAATTCGGATGGATGCCCGGATACCGTATGGCATTATCAATGATATCAACTTTTCCGGACTGGATATATTTGGAAACGGCAATAAGGATACTTTGTCGGTAAATGCCTCTATTAATAGTATTCAACTGAATGATAGTTTACACTTGCCCAATACCCGGTTAAGAATAACTTCTCATAACGACCAATCGGTAGTATCGATTAGAACCAGTGCAGATATTACCTTAAATGATGCTGATATTTTGGCGGATGTAACTACATTAACGGATGGCATCCGTGTGCGATTCAGGCCCTCGTCGTTTGTGTTGAATGAGAAAAAATGGATGATTGAAAAAGACGGAGAACTTTCCCTTCTGAACAAACAAATTAATGCCAGTCAGCTAAAACTTACCCAGGGCTTTCAAGAAATTTCCTTGCAAACTGATGAGAAAAATGGGCATTCAAATAACCTCTCGGTGAACTTGAAAAATGTAATTTTGGGTGATTTGAGTTCCCTTTTCTTTAAAGAACCCAGACTAGAAGGCGTAACCAACGGAAACATTTATCTGAACGATTTTTTCAATCACTTTACTGCCAATGCCGATTTAAAGGCAGAACAATTTCGCATGAATGATGATTCGATTGGGCTGGTAAATATTTCCGCCTCGTACGATCAACTTTCTGGCGAATTACCCTTCGCTGTTTCTTCCCCCAATCCTGATTACCGTTTTAAGGCGAACGGAAAATATAATTTGAAAGACACCACCACCAATGCCTTCTATACCGATATAGACCTTTCGGATACCAAAATAGATATGCTCCGATATTTTTTATCTGATTTGTTTTCCGACATCCATGGAAAGGCAAGCGGACAGTTGAAAATTAGCGGGGATGTAAATTCTCCCACTTTGTTGGGGAATATACAGCTGAAAAAGGCAGGCATGAAAGTGAATTATACCCAAGTGTATTATTCGATTGACTCTGCCAATATTGGTTTTACCGAAGAGGGGATTGACCTTCACCGGTTTACTATTTACGACAAATACAAAAATACCGGCGTGGTTGCTGGTAAGTTACTGGAGAAGGGATTCAGCAATATGGTTTTTGATTTTGACCTTTCCACCAACAAACTTTTACTGATTGATACCAAGGCAACTGATAACAGCATGTTTTATGGAAAAGCCATTGGTAAAGCGAGCTTAAAATTCAAAGGGCCTGAGAGTAAATGCACCATGTCGATTGTTGCAGAGTCGAACGACAGTTCTCACATCTATATTCCGAATTCGGTTAGCAAGGAAAGTGGTTCGGCCGACTTTATCGTATTTAGAGAATATGGCAAGGAAATGGTGCAGCAAAAACCGAAAAGTAATTTTAATTTAAATGTTGACCTCGATATCACGGCTACCAATTTGGTAAAGATTGATGTGATATTAGATGATTTAACGGGGGATGTGATTAAAGCTGTGGGAAACGGTAAATTGAAAATAAAAGCAGGATCAACAGAACCTTTGTCTATTCGCGGCCGTTATAACATAGAGAAAGGGAATTATGACTTCAGTTTCCAATCAATTGTTCGCAAACCCTTTATTCTATTACCCGATGCAGGTAATTTTATTGAATGGACGGGTGATCCGTTTAAAGCAGATATGCATATTGATGCCCAGTATATTGCTGAAAGAGTGAGTTTAAGTGATTTGGTAAGTTCGCTCAATATGAGCAGTACTGTTAAAGGCTATCGGGGTGATGTTTATGTAATTGCCATGCTGCGCGATAAACTCACCGCACCGGATATCAAATTTAAAATCGATTTTCCACAGGGTAGTCCTGTAAAAACAGATAACGAGTTCACTGCCTTTTTAAACCGCCTGGAAAAAGATCAGAATGAAATTTTAAAGCAAGTGGCTTTTTTAATTGCGCTCAATAGCTTTGCACCTGCTGAAGTAAATAACGGCGGATATAATCCCTACTCTATAACTTCACTGGTTGGTAATACCATCACACAGGTATTAACAAAAGCCGTGAATAAAATATTCTCTAATTTCCTGTATTCAGTATTTAAAGACAAGAGTTTGCGGTTTGATATGGGTACCAGTATGTACAGCAGTAGCAGCCTTGGCGGTCCTGGTACAGAAGTAGCTGCTGTAGATAACAATCGGGTAGACAGAACACGTGTTGACTTACGCCTGGCCTATGCCTTTAATGATGATAATATTATTGTTACGGTTGGAAGTGATATCGATATCAATATGGGTGCTTCTACCTCTATACAAAATAGCAATACCCAATGGTTACCGAATCTCAATATTGAGTTTGTGTTATCTAAAGACAAAAAGCTGCGCCTCATCATATTCAACAAAACAACCTTGGATGTAAGCTTTGGCAGAAGAAATCGCCAGGGGGTAAGTATATCTTACCGGAAAGATTTTGATAAGTTGTTTGGAGATAAACCCAAAGAAATTGTAGTCCCTCCCCCACCTCCGGAAAAAGCTATTCCATTATAAAGCAGCGGCCCGTTGCAATAACCAGCGGACTGCTAATTCATAACCAGCCATTCCTAATCCGGAAATGGTACCCGCAACTTTAGCAGATACATGAGAAATTTTTCTGAAATCTTCCCGGGCATGTACATTGCTGATATGTACTTCTACCACAGGAACGGCAATAGCCGCTACGGCATCACCAATTGCTACAGAAGTATGGGTATAAGCTGCAGGATTTAACACGATACCCTGAACACTGGCTCCGGCCTGCTGCAGGGAGGTTACCAGTTCCCCTTCTACATTCGACTGAAAATGGGTAAAAGTTACATCCGGAAACAACTGGCACAATTGCTCATAATACTCAGCAAATGTTTGCTGTCCGTAAATACCCGGCTCTCGTTTACCCAACAGATTCAGGTTGGGTCCGTTTATGATGGCAATTGTCATACCCTTGTTTTTACGAAGGTAAGGAAAATGCAAAAGTAGTTGCGCCGATAATAAATAAGGTTCCGATTAGCTAGGCGAAATAAAAATCTGCTCTACCCTAAAAAATACTGTGAAATGGAGAGTTACCATCCATTAACCTACCTGCATCATTTGCACAAAATCATCAAACAAGTAGCGGCTATCGTGCGGCCCGGGAGTACTTTCGGGGTGATATTGCACGCTAAATGCAGGCCTATTTTTCATGCGAATCCCTTCGATGGAATCATCATTCAGGTTCACATGCGTTACTTCCACATCAGGGTGTTGCCGCACTGCTAAAGGATCCACTCCAAACCCATGGTTTTGCGTAGTAATCTCGCATCTGCCGGTAATGATATTTTTAACGGGGTGATTAAGTCCGCGGTGACCGTGATGCATTTTAAATGTGGGGATTTTATTTGCCAATGCCAGCAATTGGTGTCCTAAGCAAATACCGAATACGGGTAGGTTTTCTTGTAAGATTGCCTGTATGGTTGTTACTGCGTAAGGCATGGCAGAAGGGTCGCCGGGGCCATTGGATAAAAAATATCCATTGGGCGAAAATGCTTTTAATTTTTCAATCGGCGTTTTGGCTGGGAATACCCGCAAATGAACGCCGCGGCTTACCAAACACTCCAGAATATGTTGTTTAACACCAAAATCCAATACGGCTACTTTTAAAGAAGCAGCAGGATCGCCCAGTTCGTATTCTTCCTGGGTGCTAACCGTGCTGGCAAGTTCTAAACCATCCATATCGGGCACTTCCTGCAAGGCAGCTTTTAAAGCAGCAGGATCGGATATTTCGGTAGAAATGATACAATTCATAGCCCCCTTGGTTCTCACATGGGCCACTAAGGCACGCGTATCTACTCCTTCAATGGCAACAATATGATTGTCGAGCAAATAGTCATGCAAATTTCCCGTAGCCTGCATGCGACTAAATTGCTCTTCGAGATTTCTGCCAATAAGGCCTCTGATTTTTACGGTTCCGCTTTCTACATCGGTGGGCTTAACCCCATAATTTCCGATATGCACATTATTCATAATCAACACCTGCCCGGTATAGCTGGGGTCGGTAAAAACTTCCTGGTAGCCAGTCATACCCGTATTGAAACAAATTTCTCCGGTTGCAGTTCCGGATTTACCAAAAGAGCGGCCGGTAAAAAAATGTCCATCGGCTAACAGGAGATAAGCGGGCTGAGCAGTTGCAGGCATACAGGGGTTGAATTATGAGTACAAAAAAAAGCTAAAGAAATAAGATTTCACGATAAATTTTCTCACATGTTACCTACAAAAAAAAAGGCAAAACCGGGAAACGGTTTTGCCTGTAAAAAGGTAACGATTTGCTTCATTATTGTGCAGGAGTTTCGGGAGTGGCTTCTTCTGCCTGAGCGGTTGGTTGCTCGGCGGGGGCAGCAGCTTCTTCAGCAGCCTTCTTAGGCGCACGACCTCTCCGGGTTTTCTTAGCTGGTTCAGCAGCTTTTTCTACTCCTTTACCATATATTTCGTTGAAATCTACGAGTTCAATCATGGCTTTCTCAGCATTATCACCGGGACGAATACCCAGTTTCAGGATGCGGGTGTAACCACCGGGGCGGGAAACTACTTTCGGACCCACCACTGTAAATAATTCTTTAACAGCGGCTTTGTCTTGCAAGTGACTGAACACAACGCGATGTTGGTTCATGATGGTTTCCTTGTTATCAGTTTTTTTGGTTTTGGTAATCAGCGGCTCCACATAAGTTCTTAACGCTTTGGCTTTTGCCAGGGTAGTTACGATGCGTTTGTGGGTAATCAGCTGACTGGCCAGGTTGCTTAGGAGCGCACTGCGGTGAGCTTTCTTGCGGCTCAGTTTGTTTACTTTGTTTCCGTGGTTCATGACGATTGTTTTTATTTCTTCACACCGTGTCAGGAATTGTGAAGAGGTGATAGCTTACACTATCGGGTTAAAAAAAACTGCCACCTCGTGGGAGGGGCAGTAATATTAGTTATCGAGATTGTCTAATCCCAGTTTATTCAAATCCATACCGAAGCTCAATCCTCTTTCAGTTAACACCTGCTCAATTTCAGAGAGTGATTTCTGACCAAAGTTTCTAAACTTCATCAGGTCTTCCTGCTCGTATTGAACCAGTTCACTGAGGCTGTTGATTTTAGCAGCTTTCAGGCAATTGAATGCACGAACGGAAAGGTCTAGATCTTCCAGTGGTGTTTTCAATACTTTGCGTAACTGAAGCACATGCTCATCTACTACATCTTCTTTCTTATCTTCTTTATTATCGAACGTGATGTTTTCATCGGTGATAATCATCAGGTGCTGGATCAGAATACGAGAAGCCTGTTTAACAGCATCTTCGGGGTGAATGGTACCATCCGTAGCTACATCAAGGATCAGTTTTTCGTAGTCGGTTCTTTGTTCTACCCGGTAGTTTTCAATTGCGTATTTTACGTTTTTGATTGGGGTATGAATAGAATCGATGGCGATGTATCCGAAAGCAGCATCTTTCACTTTATTTTCTTCTGCAGGAATATAACCACGTCCTTTTCCGATGTGTAGTTCGATTTCCATTTTAGCAGAAGCGTCCATGGTACAAATCACGAGTTCGGGATTCATTACCTGGAAATTTTGAGAATGTTCACCAATCATGCCCGCTGTGAATTCGGTGCGACCTTTAATGGTAAGCACAATTCTTTCGGTAAGCACTTCATGATCAACATTTTTCTTAAAACGAACCTGCTTCAGGTTCAGGATCATTTCGGTAACATCTTCGGTTACTCCTTTGATGGTAGCAAACTCGTGGTTGAGTCCTTCAATCTTAACCCCTACAAGGGCATATCCCTCCAGAGAGCTAAGCAATACCCGGCGAAGGGCATTACCAACGGTTAATCCGAATCCTGGTTCTAGAGGACGGAATTCGAATTGTCCTTCAAACTCAGTTGCTTTTTGTAAAACGATTTTGTCGGGTTTCTGAAAGCTTAATATGGCCATATTAATACTTGTTTATTTGTTTAATGCGGTAAATTTTTATTTACCGGGATGAGTGAAATTGCAATGGTTGCCAACAAAATCGGCAACCATTGGATTATTATTTTGAATACAATTCTACAATCAGTTGTTCTTTGATATTCTCAGGAACATTTTCTCTCTCTGGGAAAGTAATAAAAGTACCCTTCATTTCCGTTTCGTTCCAGTCTACCCATCCGAACTTAGGATTTTTACCCCGGCTCTTGCTGGTTACGGCTGAATTAACGGCACTCTTTGGGCGATAGCCAATCACATCACCTGGCTTACACTGGTAAGAAGGAATGTTCATCACTTCTCCGTTTACGGTAACGTGCTTATGATTTACCAACTGACGTGCTTCGGGACGGCTGGCTGTTAAGCCCATGCGGTAGATGGTATTATCCAATCTTGCTTCCAGTAACTTAATCAGGTTTTCACCGGTAACTCCTTTTAAACGCTGGGCTTCTTCGAAGGTTTTACGGAACTGGCGCTCTAATACACCATAGGTATATTTGGCTTTTTGTTTTTCACGCAATTGGAGGGCATACTCACCCAGTGTTTTGCGTTTGCGGGCAGCACCGTGTTGACCGGGAGGGTTGCTGTTTTTTCCCAACCATTTTCCGTTTCCGAGAATTGGTTCTCCGAAAATGCGGGAGATTTTTGTTTTGGGGCCTGTGTAACGTGCCATAGTATTGATTGATTTTTTAGTGACGGTATTCAATCAAAAAATCTAAAATAGATTGAACACCCGGTTATGAAAAAACCGGCCAATGGCCGGCAGATTAAACTCTTCTTTGTTTGGGAGGGCGACAACCATTGTGTGGCAGGGGCGTAACGTCTTTGATAGCCGTTACTTCAATACCAGACTGTGCAATGGAACGGATAGCACCTTCTCTTCCTGATCCAGGACCTTTTACAAATACATCCACCCGCTTTAAGCCAGCATCCAAGGCTGTTTTTGCAGCATCGGCAGCAGCCATCTGAGCAGCATAGGGCGTATTTTTCTTAGAACCCCTGAAACCCATTTTACCGGCACTGCTCCAACTAATAACCTGTCCGGATTTATTGGTAAAACTGATAATAATGTTGTTGAAAGTAGCGGAGATACGTACTTCTCCAGTAGCATCTACTTTTACTACTCTTTTTTTAGCAACCGCCTTGGCGCTGTTTTGTGCTTTTTGTGGTTTAGCCATTTGTTTTTTTTGAGGTAATCGTTTATTAATTATTCCGCCGTAGTGGAAACCTTTCTACTCTCCCTTCCGAAGAAGATCTAAGTAAAAAAGGATTTTTTGTTTGCCAATTCAGCATATCCCGAATTGGCGGGTATTACTATTTCTTAGCTACTTTCTTTTTACCGGCAACCGTTTTCCGCTTTCCTTTACGGGTACGGCTGTTGGTTTTAGTACGTTGTCCACGAACCGGTAAACCTTTCCGGTGACGGAGGCCGCGATAACAGGCAATGTCTAATAAACGCTTAATGCTCATAGACACTTCACTACGCAAAGCACCTTCTACCTTAAACTCGGCATTTATAATATTCCGGATAGCTCCTTGCTCATCGTCGTTCCATTGATTTACTTTTTTATTGTAATCAATGCCTGCCTTCGTTAAAATGTACTGAGCAGTTGAACGTCCGATTCCGAAGATGTAAGTCAGACCAATTTCTCCTCTTTTATTTTTGGGGAGATCTATACCGGCGATACGGGCCATAGCGTGTATTTTGTTAGATGATGATACTTAGTTAAATCGATTACTTTAGGAAGCCATTGCACCTCCAAAGAAATTATCCCTGACGCTGCTTAAAGCGAGGATTCTTTTTGTTGATTACGAACAACTTTCCTTTCCGCTTCACGATCTTGCAATCAACACTTCTTTTTTTAATGGAAGCTCTGACTTTCATAACAATAGTTTTTAAAAATACGGTAGGCTTATGCCTGCTTATTTATACCTAAAAATGATTCTTCCCCTTGTTAAATCGTATGGACTCATCTCAACTCCCACTTTATCACCTGGTAAAATTCGGATATAGTGCATCCGCATTTTTCCCGAGATGGTGGCCAATATTTCGTGGCCATTTTCTAACTTTACCCGGAACATCGCGTTGCTCAGCGCTTCCAGAATAACGCCATCTTGTTTAATCAGTGGTTGTTTAGACATACAATTTTTGGGGCTGCAAAGATACGAAAGTCGGGTCAGATAAAGAAAAAAAGGTGAGTAAAAATTCGTTTTTTGTGGAAAAAAGGGTGAAAATCAACCCAATCAGTGCCAAAATCCCAATTTTCTTAGTATAATAGGTTAACCGGGAGGATAATTTCCCAGCGGTTGGCACTTCCCGTGGGTTGAAATTCGGGCTGTAAAAGTCGCGAATAGCGAAACCCGAAACTCACCGGCAACTGGTTCCACCACCGGGTGTCGAAATACCATTCAGTTCCTACCGAATTAAAGGTACGTTGTAAACCGGTACGCCGGCTGATGCCGATGGTATGATCGTAAAATACTGCTGTTCTTACCCGCAAGAGATACACCATTTGGGCCCACCCCCTTTCGGGATAAGCCACCGGAAAATGATAGCTGAGGCTTCCCCCAATCAAATCGGGATAATCTACTGCCTGATAGCCCCTGGCAAAAGGAAACCGGTTGGTGAAATAGTATTGTTTCAGGGTATCGCGGGTTTGAGCCGCAGCTGTAATTACCCAATGATGAACGGGTGAGAATCCTGGCAACCAAAGCGAGCCCCTGGCCAGCCACTGATAGGCCGATCGGGGAGCTGCCGATGTTTTATAGGTAAGGGAAAACGCATGGGCATATTGGGGAAATATTTGCTGGCGCGACTGTTGCACCTGACTGGAATATTGCAGCGACGATTCAACCGTTACCTGATCAAAATTATTCAGCCATTTTTGCGCAATCCCCGTATACTGAATCTGCCGGAAATTGAGCGAAGATTGCAGGGTTAACCACCTGTATCGATTACCGCCCGACAAATTAAGCGGCAAGCGCCCACCCACATACGCATTCCTTTCCTGAAAGTTTACCAGCGTATCGGCATTCCATCGGGCAGTGCGATTCCAGGTATGCTGAAAACCCGCCATTGGCTGCAAATAGGTTCCTCCATAAATGCCATCATACCCAACCCGATGGCTCCCTTCATTCTGGTTATATACATACTGCAGCTGATGCTGAAAAGTTTTTAAAACATTTTCTCCATATACCGTAAAACTGTATTCGGGTAGTTCGAAAAATGGCCGATAACTATGAAAATTGAAAGGTCGCGCACCCTGCCGATATCGGGTAACCGGATAATTGCCAGGGGAAACGTTGGCTAGCCATTCCCGATTTTCTTTTTCATAGGCCAGGTTTTTGTAAATGGGTACCAGTGCATCCATCGGTTGTACTTTTTCCCAAAGTGGTTGAATCATAGCCAACCGAAACCCATTACCCGTAAAAACAGATGCAAGTAGTTGCTCACTGTTTAACAAAGCACCTTGGTATATTCCGGTTGTTGACCGGCTAAGGCGGTAAACTGAACCTGTTTTAGAGAGTAAAGCCCATATTTCATCCCCCTGCTGATGGGTAGTGCTAAACAGCAAGGTATCGGATTGCACTTGCAAATGGGCAATCACGCGATTGGTCAATGGCATCAACCATCGAACTGAATCTACAGAACCGGGGGTTACTTCCACAATCGACATGTACCCCCGATTATCGCGAATGGTTGCAAAAAAATGATCTGAATTGGCAGCAAACCGGGGTTCTAATAGTTGATAGGTTGGCATACTCAATCGGAAATTTTCCCTACCCTCTTTCGATAACCTTACAATGGAAGCATCTTTTCCGGGAGGTATTTCCGATACCAATATTTGGTTACCATCCTCCGAAATATCCGGGGTTACCATTTTTTCCCGCTTGAGAAGGGTTTCCGTTTGCCCGGTTTGGGTAGAAAGAACTACGATACGAGTATAATCGTGATTTCCCCAGCGCGTGTCGGGCTTTATGGAAGCATAAATAATTTTTCCATTACGGTAAGTAAATGCATCATCTATAGCAATTTGGCGATTAGCTAACAGGGTTTCAGTTCCATCCGCATTTACCCGATAAAAAGCAGGAATGGCACGGTCGTTTTTCTTCAATACCCAAACAGCCGACTGATCTACTTTAACCGGTAAAAGGTAATCGGTTAGTCCTTTTTTTGAAACTGCCGTTACCCATTGCATCGAATCTACCTTAGGCATATTAGTTTGATAATCTTGTAAAGCCGATTGAACAAACTTTGAAAAAGTTAATCCGGTTTCTTGTTGTATGGCATGTTGAAAAGGATATACCCATCCCCGAAAAGCGGCTGCCTGCTTGCTTACCGTAGGCCAGAATGCATTGCCATACTGTTTTCTTCCATATGCCACCAATAAATAGCCCAATGCATAATGATCGGGCACATACTTTCTCAGCGACCCATTGCGCAAATAATCATATCGAACCGGAGGTTGTGTTGCCCACCAGGCAGGCATTTGCTGCATAAATCGGGGCAAACTTCCCCTACCCTGTTGAGAATAGCGGGTTTCGTTATCTACTGCCTCTCCCTCAAAAAACCAATCGGGAACCGATAAGGCATTGGCCAAGGCCTGGCCCTGTTCACCCAATACAAATCTTGCGAATCGGGATACCCCAATATTCAATCGATCATATTGCTGCACATGTTTCCATTCATGTATTGCCAACAAATCACTGAAACGATTGGCGCCCAAAGTAAACAATTGACGGGGAGGGGTTATATACCATTCACTGCGCCAGGGAGCTAATCCTACATACCCATTAGAAATAAGGGTTTGATCGCGAATAATCAGATTGATTTTGTGATGCCGGCTACTGTCTTTTTGTTGTAACCCGTGGATAATTCCAACAATACGTTGGGCCTGCCCATCATACCCTTCTGGAAAAATGATCCGCAGCGTGTCGGTATTTATTTGATGCCAGCGGAATGCAGCTGGTGTTCCTCCAAAAGGCTGCGCACTTAAATGTAAAGCCCCAAAAAAAACCAACAGTATCAATAGAACTCTCATACCTGAATTTCAGTTACTGAGTTAATGAAAATGAACCCCGCAAAGTGCCTAAGAGAAAGGGTTATGAATTAGCGGTTAAAAATTTCAGTCAACTTTTTTTCTAACATTTCTCCGTTCAAGTTTTTTGCTATAATCTTTCCCGAACCATCTAATAAAAAGTTCTGGGGTATCGCCCGAATTCCATATTGCTTAGCCACTTCATTCTCCCAATACTTCAAATCCGAAACATGGGTCCAGGTAAGTGCATCTTTGTGAATAGCATCCATCCACTTTTCTTTCGCACCCGGTTGGTCGAGACTAACGCCCACAATAGTAAATCCCTTTCCCTTAAATTGCTGAAAGGCTTTCACCACCATTGGATTTTCTCTGCGGCAGGGACCACACCAACTGGCCCAAAAATCAACCAATACGTATTTGCCCCTAAAAGAAGAAAGGGCTACGGGATTACCCAGGGTATCATTTTGTACAAATTCGGGAGCCATATTTCCAATAGACGTTTTGCGTGCAATGGCAATGCGGTCGCCTAAGTTTTTTCCAGAATAAGATTGCCGTGTACTGGCAGGTAATTTTGCATATAATGGATCAACCAGCTCAGGATTAATATCCCAGCCGGCAAACACGTTCACACAATACAGCGCAATAGGAGAATTCGGATTGGCGGAAACAAAATTAGCATACAACCCTTTCTGTACATTATCCATCGAATCGGCCTTGTCTTCAATCTGCTTCTTTTTGGCTGCATCGTCGCCAGCTGCTTCATACTGCTTAAATAAAGCATCCATTTGCTGATTAACCGACTGAAGGGATTTATTTAATTTGGTAAAATCGTCATGGGCTGCTGATCCTTTTACGGTTGCATTGGAGAAGGAATCTACTGAATTTACTGTTATCGCTCCGCTGCTTATAAATATACTTAACAGATCTCTGCCTTGTACAGGTTTAACTACTTTTCCTTCGGCATCTGGCAAGTATTTTACCCGCAGGCGGGCCATCACGGGTTCGGTGATTGTTCCTTTGAAAGTATATTGCCCATTTGCAAAATCGGCACTGTCCATCTTGTTATTACCTTCTAATTGGTATTGCAGATACACTTTAGCAGCCGCTAATTTTCCGGTTGTGGCGGTTCCGCTGATGGTAAAATTTCCAGGGTTCTGTGCCTGTGCTTGCAGCAACAGGATGGTGAACAAAAAAGTAAAAATTCTTTTCATAGTATGCTGATTTGATAGGTAAATATAATTAGTTTACTAACCAATCCCATTCAAAAAGCATAAAAGAATTTTCAATTAGCGGGCAACTGCAACCGTGTACTTTACTCCTTTTATTCGGGCGTTTTTCACCTTGGGCAGCATTTCCCTAATAGCAGCACGATGCACCGCTACAAAACTTATATGGTCTTTCACAATTACTATGCCCACCTGATCTTTTTTCAATTGGCCTTGGTGGTGTAAAAAACCAACAATATCTACCTTGCTGATTTTATCTTTTCGCCCTCCATTGATAAACAAAGTTTCCCATTTCGATTTGGGTGGCAGTGGATAGGTATAATCTAACTTTTTTTCATCGGGCACTTCCTGCAGATAATCAGGTATGGTTTCATCAGGATGTAATACCAAATAAACCGTTCCACCCCGATTCATGCGAGCAGTGCGGCCATTCCGATGAATCCAGGCTTCTTCGGATGTGGGTAGATGATAATGAATTACATTTTGCAGCGTTGGAATATCCAATCCCCGCGATGCCAGGTCGGTGGCAATCATAAAGCCTAGGGTGCCATTTGAAAATCTTACCATCGCCTGTTCCCGCTCTGATTGTTCCATACCGCCATGTAAAAAAGCCGCATCAATACCCTTCTCATGTAACAAATTAACCGTTCGATCAACCGCATCACGATGATTACAAAACACAATGGCTTGCTCTTTTTTTAATGAACAGAGCAGCATAAACAACGTATCGATTTTATCTTTGGAAGTTGCATTTACTAAAAACATTTGTACCGGAAGGGCCTCTTTCGATTCGTTGCCGGTAACCAATTGCAACTGCTTAACCGCAGCAAAAGCTGGCACAGGAGTTTGCTGGGTGGCTGAAACAAACACCTTTCTTACCAAGGGAGGCAGATAAGAAAATAAAGTTTTCATTTCTTCTTCAAATCCTTGGTCGAGGCATTTATCAAATTCGTCTACTATTATGGTTTGTACCTGAGATAAAGTCAAATTCTCCCGCTTTAAATGATCGGCCAGTCTGCCAGGGGTACCTACCAATAATAAGGGCAATTCTTGCAGTTGATCTACTTCTGTTTGAAAGGGATGCCCTCCATAGCAACCCACACATTTTACGCCGGTGTTCATCTGCTTCCACACTTGAACGATTTGCAGCACGAGTTCTCGGGAAGGCGCCATCACCAAACATTTTACCCCGGGCTTATCTATTTGCAAAACTTGTAATAGAGGTAATAAATAGGCCAATGTTTTTCCAGTGCCTGTGGGAGACTGAATCCGAATATCATCGGGTTTTGAAAAGGCTGCCAATGCATGTTCCTGCAAGGGTAACAATGCAGGAATACTACAATTTTTAAGTACTTGTTGAAGATCGGGAAGAGAATGCATAGGCAAAGGTAATCATTCCTCCGGCAGCGGGGTAAACAGAAAAAACAGTTCCCATGCACAGGTTTCGG
The DNA here is from genome assembly GCA_026391195.1 of Bacteroidota bacterium. Lineage (GTDB taxonomy): Bacteria > Bacteroidota > Bacteroidia > Chitinophagales > Chitinophagaceae > Sediminibacterium. The sequence continues at coordinate 48,088 of JAPLEI010000106.1, forward strand.
AGTAATAGTAGAACTTTGCCATCAATTGAAGATAGCATGGCGGCAATAGACTACTCCGACAACACCAAAAATATCCTGGGCCTTCATCTCCCCTCCGACCCCCGGTGGGTTAATCTGGCAGCCATTTCTCTGGAAGAAATTTTAACGGATCATGCCTATTGCGAACAAAAAGCGGCCCTTACTTGCATCAGCCTAATTCAGAAGCATCCAGAAAAAACCGAATTGGTGAATCAACTGGCGCCGATTGTTTCGGAAGAATGGGGACATTTTAGACTAGTGATTCATGAATTGCAAAAAAGAAAATTGCAACTGGGTAAACAACGCAAAGATGAATATGTGAACCAACTACTTGCTTTTCAGGCAAAGGGGGGCAATGCGGAGGATCGTTTATTAGATCAGTTGCTAACTATGGCCATGATTGAAGCTCGAAGCTGCGAACGTTTTAAACGCCTGAGTGAAGGGCTTCCCGACGAATACCTACGTAATTTTTACCGTCGCTTTATGGAAAGTGAAGCGGGTCACTATACCTTATTTATTCAGCTGGCAGAAACCTATATGCCGGCAGAAAAAGTTAAATCCCGCTGGAAAGAATGGCTCGAATATGAAGCCAACGTGATGGCAGGTTTAGAAGTTCGAGGCGATCGGATTCATTAATCCCCTGAAGAATCGGATAAAAAATATTCCAGTTCCTGGCTCAGTGATAGATAGGGATATTGGGACTGCAGTTGCCGCGTTTTTTCGGCGTATTCTTTTAAAAAATTTTTATGCTGTGTGGTACCCGGATGCAGCGGACGATGTTGAAAAGCCAGCAGTATATCCTGGAGCGACTGCATAAGTTGTTGCGCTG
>JAPLEI010000166.1 GCA_026391195.1 Bacteroidota bacterium
ATGCTCTTCCACGAAAAGTTCCTAGCGTAGTCGCCGAATGATAATGAGGGACTGCGCGCATTCGTGAAGGACATTCTCATTCCAAACCGTGCAGTCTCTCACTACGTTTCTTCCACGACAAGTTCCTAGCGTAGTCGCCGAATGATAATGAGGGACTGCGCGCCTTCACGAAGGACATTCTCATTCCAAACCGTGCAGTCTCTCTCTGCGTTTCTTCCAGGACAAGTTCCTAGCGTAGTACGCCAGAGGCGCACTGCGCGCCTTCACGAAGGACATTCTCATTCCAAACCGTGCAGTCTCTCTCTGCGTTCGGTGACTACACGGGGAGCATCTCCAAATTCTCATTCCAAACCGTGCAGTTCGCCTGGGCGCACTACACGGGGAAAATTTTAAGATAATCACACTCACTCAGTAATTTACTGTCCTTTTTGGCGCAATAAAAAATGACCTGCCAGCCGCATGCCTTTTTCATCATCCCGCACTTTATGTAAGAGTATTTTACAACCCTCGGGAATTTCTTGAATAATTTCGGGAGTTAATTCTTCAAAGGTTTCCACAAAATCATCCTCATCATCATAGTCACCGGCTACTACAAGCCACCGATCGTTTCCCAAAAAACGAATAGATAATTGAGAATCATCTTTCTCGTCAAACTCAGTTATCACCGCCCAAGTGTCTTCCCCTTCAAAATCGAAACGGATGTCTACCTGGGGTAACTGCGAAAGTCTTTCTAACAATTCATGGATAACTTGTGCCGTGTTTTTTTCTTTTCCTTTGATCAGCATTTTAAATAGTAATTATATTATATTTTTAAATTGTTGTTTATCAATTATTTATTGAAATTTAAACATCTGTCAATTTATCTTTACAAAACGATCAGTAAAAATACTACAAAATACTTCCAATATGAAGCGTAATTATACGTTATGAAAATACTACATACGCATTGTAGTGTATTGGATCAATGAATAGAAAGTAGCTTTACACATGAGAATTTTAATAGCCGACGACCATACCCTGATACGTGAAGGATTACGCAAGATTTTGGCAGAAGCTTTTCCCTTTGCCGAAATCACCGATGTGGCCGACTCGGCAGATTTACTCAAAAATGCCCTAATGCATTCCTGGGATATCATTATCTCTGATATCAGCATGCCTGGATATTCGGGAATCGAAATACTCAAACAAATAAAGGAGCATGCTCCCCAAACTCCCGTATTAATTCTATCCATGCATGCCCCCGAACAATATGCAGTTCGCTCATTGCGCTCAGGGGCTTCGGGGTACCTTACCAAAGAAAGTGCGCCCTTTGAACTGGTGAAAGCCGTGAAACAAATTTTATCGGGCCGAAAATATATAACCAGCGAAGTGGCAGAAGTACTCGCCGGTTCGATAGAAGATAATAATCCGCAGCAACCCCACGTAGCCCTTTCGGATCGTGAGTTTGAAGTGTTTAAGATGATAGTAATGGGACAAAGCATATCTGCCATAGGCGAACAGCTGAGCCTGAATGTAAATACCATCAGCACCTATCGGAGCCGAATCATGGAAAAGATGAACATGAAAACCAATGCGGATCTAGTTAAATATGCCATTCTCAATAATATCATTTAACGGAAGCCAAAACTCTCGTTTTTTGTAGTATAACATTTACAGTCCGGTCTTTTCTAGTTACACGAAAACCTTCTAAAGTTCTATTCCGGCTGGGTATAAAGGGTTGTTTCTTTGTAATACAATATCCGATACATCAACGCATATCCCGTTTTAAAATCCTATACCGTTCTAATCCTAGCGGTAATTTGCAACCTTATGGTAAGGTAAGTATCCAATTACCGGGATGGTTGAATTTTCATTTATCCCACTAATCCAATTCCTATGAAAAACCATTCATTGCATATACTACTAGTAGACGATGTGAAAATCATTTTGCAAAAAATGAAAATGTTCCTTTCTATTGTTCCACAGGTTCGTCAGGTTGATACTGCCAACAGTGCACAGGAAGCTTTTACTTTTTTACAATCCTCCGATCCCGAACTGGTAGTATTAGATGTGAATATGCCCGGCACCAATGGCATTGAAATTTTAAAACGCATTCGCAACAGCAAGGGACCTCAACCCGTGGTTGTAATGCTAACCAATGAAACCGGTAACCATTTTAAAGAGACCTGCCTGCAATCAGGAGCGGATTATTATCTGGATAAATCGAGAGACTTTTTGCAAATCCCCGCTATCGTAGGTGAATTAATAGCTAAGCGTGCCTGATTTTTCAAGAAGCTGGTAGGGGCGATTCTGAATTTTTATGGTGGTCACTAATCAGCAATACCCCCGCAATTACTAAAATCGTTCCCATTATTTGCCAGCCTGTTATAGCTTCCCCTAAAAACCAGTGGGCCTGTAAAATAGTGGATACCGGACCAATACTGGTTATAATAGAAACCTGATTACTGCCAATCCTTTTCATACCACTACTCATTAGCAATGAAGGAATTACGGTAGCCATCAATGCCAGTGCAATCGCATACCCCACCAAGCCCGGTTTCATGGGTATCGGTTTCCATCCCTTTACTACCAGATAGTGAATTACAATTCCCGCCGTGGCAGCTAACATAACGGTACTGGTATATCGGATCACCCCCGCTCGCACTACCAGTCTGCCAGTTCCCACCAGATAAAATGCATAAGTAATGGCACAAAGCAAAATCATCCCACAACCAAAATAAAAACCATCCTGCACTTGCAAGATTTTTATCTCACTATAGCAGGCCAGTACAATTCCCGCATACGTGATCACCAGGGCCCAACGTTGTTTTTTGGTGAAAGGGGTTTTAAAATACCAGTTATTAATCAAAACCGCCAGGGTAGGATAGATAAATAAAATCAGCCTTTCTAGTCCGGCCGATACATACTGCAGCCCGATAAAATCAAACAAACTGCTGGCATAATATCCTGCTATACCCATGCAGAGCATACCCACCCAAAGTCGATAATCTTTAAAAAAATGTTTGTCTTTATACCCTACCCATACAAAAAGCCCCAGGTAAAATGGAAACGAGAAACATGCGCAACAGCAACAGCGATACAGCATTAATACCGGTATCCCGATAAGCCAGTTTAACCCAAATTGCTTTGGTAGAAAAAAGCAGCGCACCCGATAAAGCCAGCCAGAAACCAATCCGGCTAATTCCGGATGGCAGTAATTTACCCATAGGTGCTGCTATTGTGCTGCTCTACACACTTACATTAAAATCGCGAAGTGCATCGTTCAGACTAGTTTTTAAATCGGTGCTGGCTTTTCTTTGTCCGATAATTAGTGCACAACTAACCGCATAATCCCCTGAAGGAAAACTTTTGGTATAACTGCCGGGAATTACTACACTGCGTGCCGGAACACGACCACGGTATTCTATCGGTTCAGCACCGGAAACATCTATTATTTTTGTAGACTGAGTCAATACCACATTTGCACCCAATACCGCTTCGGTTTCAACTTTAACCCCTTCTACCACTATGCAGCGGCTACCAATAAAGCAACCATCTTCAATAATAACCGGACTCGCCTGCAGTGGCTCTAATACGCCTCCAATACCTACCCCACCACTCAGGTGCACATTTTTGCCAATCTGCGCACAACTGCCCACGGTTGCCCAGGTATCCACCATCGTACCCTCATCTACATAGGCACCAATATTTACATAGCTGGGCATCAACACCACATTTCTTGCTATATAACTGCCATACCTGGCTGTAGCAGGCGGCACAGCCCTTACTCCCAATTCCTGATAATTTTTCTTCAACAACATTTTATCATAAAACTCAAAGGGCGGTAATTCCCAGGTTTGCATGTTTTGGATGCCGAAATACAACAAAATCGCTTGCTTAACCCACTCATTTACTACCCAACCGTTTTCAGTCGGACTCGCCACTCGCAGTCTGCCCTTGTCTACTTCTTCCATTACTGCCTTTACCCCCAATTGGTAGGTTTCCTCTTTTAAAAGTCCACGGTCGGCCCAGGTTGCCTCAATCAATGTTTTCAATTCCATGCAGCTGATTTTTTTGCAAACATACAATTTCAAAATTTTATGCTGCCTTATTTACACGCATTCCGTAATTTAACGCCCACAATATGAGTTTTCCTTTTCAATACGAAGTTGATCAATGCTTAGAAGTGCTGGCTGCCGGAGGGATAATTTTATATCCAACCGATACGGTATGGGGTATAGGATGCGATGCCACCTGTTTGGAAGCGGTAGATCGTATTTACCAGCTGAAACATCGGGCCGACCATAAAGCCATGATTGTGCTGGTGGCAGATGAAAAAGATATTTTGCAATATGTTGCCCAGCCTGATTTACAGGTGTTCGATTATATAAAAGGGGTTCAAAGGCCCACCACCGTTATATATGATAATGCAGTAGGGCTTGCCGATAATTTGATGGCACCGGATGGATCGGTGGGCATCCGGATTTGCAATGACCTCTTTTGCCGGCATCTGCTGAAGCGTTTGCGCAAACCCCTGGTGAGTACTTCCGCTAATATCAGTGGCTATCCTGCTCCAGGATGTTTTCGAGATATAGATGAGTGGATTGTTTCGGGGGTTGATTATGCAGTGCAATATCGCAGGGAAGAAACAGACACATTTCGTCCCTCTTCGGTTGTGAAATGGGAAAAAGACGGCTCCATTACCATCCTACGTGCCTAATTCACCGAATTCATCTTTTTTTTACACCTCTTTTTGCAGAAACATACTGTAGTGCTATACTTTTGTAGCATGGCAAAAATCCTGCTCATACAAACGGCTTTTATAGGCGATGCAGTGTTGGCAACCGCTTTGCAGGAAAAAATACATGCCTGGGATTCTAGCATAGAAATACATTGGCTGGTTAGAAAAGGCAATGAATCGCTTTGGCAAGATCATCCCTATGTAAAAAAAGTATGGGTATGGAATAAACAAAAACAGAAGTACCTCGAATTATTTCGGCTAATAAAAGCCATCCGTAATGAGCGCTATCAGAAAGTTATCAATGTGCAACGATTTGCTGCCACCGGGTTAATAACCATCTTTTCTGCAGCCAAAGAAACCATCGGGTTTGATAAAAATCCATTCTCCCGTTTCTTTACTTCTGTTATTAAACATCAGATTTCATCAGGCGATCAGCCCCTGCACGAAACAGAACGGAACCAATTATTAATAGCCGGATTTACAGATGCTACTCCTGCCAAACCTAAATTATATCCCACAGCTGCCCATTATCAGAAAATCGCCGGGTATCAGTCAAAACCCTATATCTGCCTGGCCCCTGCATCTGTATGGTTTACCAAGCAGTTTCCGGCAGATCAGTGGGTTTCGTTGATAGAATCTATTCCCCCGGCGTATTCCATTTATTTGTTGGGTGCTCCCAGCGATAGAAAATGGTGCGATCAGATTGTGCGGTCGGCGGCTAAGCCGAATACCACTAATCTCTGCGGCTTACTAGGCTTGCTAGAATCTGCTGCGATGAACTATGTAAATGATTCAGCCCCTATGCATTTTGCATCGGCCATGAATGCGCCCGTTACCGCCATCTATTGTTCAACCCTGCCGGCATTTGGGTTTGGTCCACTCTCCGATAACCGGCATTTGGTTCAAACTACCCAGTCCCTTAGCTGCCGTCCCTGTGGGTTACACGGAAAAATGGCCTGCCCCGAAAAACATTTCCGGTGTGCTACCACCATTACCACCCCCCAGCTCCTCGATACCCTGCCGAATTTCACAAACTGAAACATTTGTACCTTTGCGCCCCATGCACATTCAATGTACTGAGGCGGAAGCCAATATTTTGTCTATAATCGCTCAACAGGCCGAGGAACTGGGATACCCCTGTTACCTTATCGGTGGTTTTGTGCGGGATAAGCTATTGGGTAGACCGGTAAGTGATGCGGATATTGTTTGTTTGGGAGATGGTATACTATTAGCCCGCAGGGTAGCTGCCTGTTTTCAACCCGCCCCTCCCGTATCCATATTTAAGAATTTTGGAACGGCACAAATTAAGCTTCCCGCATTTGAACTGGAATTTGTAGGTGCCCGTAAAGAAAGTTACCGAAGTGATAGCCGCAAACCAGCCGTTGAAGCCGGCACCATTGAAGATGATCAGAACCGGCGCGACTTTACCATTAATGCATTGGCCATCTCGTTGAATAAAGCAGATTACGGACAACTCATTGATCCCTTTAATGGATTAGAAGATTTAAGCAATGGCTTGCTCAAAACTCCCTTGCACCCCGAACAAACCTTTAGTGATGATCCGCTGCGAATGTTGCGGGCAATTCGCTTTGCGGCCCAGTTGCAATTTACCATCGTACCCGAAACTTTTCAGGCGATAGCTACCCATGCCCATCGAATAAGCATAGTTTCTCAGGAACGGATAACCGATGAGTTGAATAAAATTATGATGTGCCCGAAGCCCTCCCTGGGCTGGCATTTATTGCTAACCAGTGGATTGCTGATTCGCATATTTCCCCAGGTGGCCGACCTGCAAGGGGCGGAAAATATTGACGGAATGGGGCATAAGGATAATTTCTATCATACCCTGCAAGTACTCGATAATGTGGCTGCTGTATCTGATGATCTTTGGCTGCGATGGGCAGCACTGTTGCACGATATCGGTAAGCCGGCTACCAAGCAATTCGAGCCCGGACATGGATTTACGTTTCATGGGCATGAAGTAGTAGGTGCCCGAATGGTACCCAAAATATTCAATAAACTCAAATTGCCGCAGCACGACAAAATGAAGTGGGTACAAAAATTGGTATTGCTTCACCTCCGGCCCATTAGCTTAACCAAAGAAAATATTACCGATAGTGCGGTGCGCCGATTATTGTTTGATGCTGGAGAGGATATTGATAGTTTGATGACCTTGTGCGAAGCCGATATCACCAGTAAAAACAAAGTGAAAGTAAAGCGCTATTTACAGAATTTCGAGTGGGTTCGGCATCGCATGCACGAAGTAGAAGCAACCGATCAGTTGCGCAACTGGCAGCCCCCCGTAACCGGCGAAATGATTATGCAATACTTTTCTATCCCGCCCGGTAAACAGGTAGGTATTATTAAAGATGCCATTCGGGAAGCTATACTAGACGGGATTATCCCCAATGAATATGCGGCCGCATTTTTATTCATGCAGGAAAAAGGGAAAGAACTAGGGCTCACCAGCAGAAATTGAGTATTTTTGTTTCAAACAGCCGTTATTTTACAACCGGCTGATTATTTCGCAAAACAATCTCGCATGGCCGTATTAAAATTTAGGGTATATCTGGAGGAAGATGAAACCATCTACCGTGATGTAGTAATTCTGCATAAGCAATATTTTAATGATTTACACCTGATCATCCTTAAATCATTTGAGTTCGACCAGCAACATGCCGCTACTTTTTTTCGTAGTAACGACCAGTGGGCCCGCGGACGGGAAATCAGTTTAGCAGTGTACGATAAGCCTTATAAAGTAGATCCCCTGCTGATGAATGAAGTAACCATTGGTTCGGAAATAAAAGATACCAATCAGAAATTCATTTACGAATATGATTTTCAAAAACACTGGATTTTTTTGATAGAGTTGATTCATGTAAGTAAAGAAGAAAATCCTAAAATCACTTATCCGTCTATATCCCGCACCGAAGGAATTGGTCCCCAACAATATGGTACCAAAAGTTTGCTGGGCAATAAGTTTGCCGACATTGAAGAAAAATACGATCTCACCGAAGCGGCTGAAGGTTTTGGCAGGGAAGGAGAGGAGGATGGCGAAACGAATGACGCAGACAGTGACAATGATGCCTCAGAAGCGGATGCTTTAGATACGGGCGAAGATTTTTAGTTTCTGGGTTTTCTATTTTTCACCTGAATGCGCCCACTTATGCAGCAAAACCCCAACGTTATTATTATTGCAGGCGCAACCGCCACCGGAAAAACGGCACTTGCTGTTCAACTGGCTAGTGAGCTTTCTACCGAAATTATTTCAGCTGATTCGCGACAATGTTTTCGGGAATTGTCTATTGGGGTTGCACGTCCATCGGTAGAAGAGCTTACAACAGTTCCCCATCATTTTATAGCCACTCAATCGATTACGGATCCCTCCAATGCAGGTTTGTTTGAGCAAATGGCATTGCAAAAAGTATCCGAATTATTCACAAATCATTCCACTGTTATTATGAGTGGTGGAACTGGGTTATATATAAAGGCATTTATGGAAGGAATCGACCCGATGCCCGAAGTACCCGAATCGGTGCGGGAAGCGATTGAGCAGGAATATCAAGCAAAAGGACTTATCTGGTTGCAACGCGAATTACAGCATCGAGATCCGGCATTCTGGCAGCAGGCCGAACAACAAAATCCACGCAGACTGCAAAGGGCGCTCGAAGTATTACAGGCTACCGGCAAATCTATCATGACTTTTAGAAATGCAACACCCGCTAAGCGTTCGTTTGCGATTACTCCGCTGGTAGTTACCTTTCCTCCAGAGGTACTTCGCAAGCGGATTAATGAAAGGGTAGATGCTATGATGCAGCAGGGGTTATTAGAGGAAGTTAAATCAGTTTTTGATTTTCGGCACCTGCCTGCCCTGCAAACGGTGGGTTATCGCGAATTGATTAATCACTTGGAGGGGAAAAGTTCACTCGATGAAAGTGTGCAGCAAATAAAAACCAACACCTGGCAGTATGCCCGCCGGCAAATCACTTGGTTTAAAAAGCAACCTGGCTTTCTTCACCTCTCTGCCAATGAAATCAGTATAAAAAAGATACAGTCGCTTGGCTGATTACTTTTTTGCAATTTTTACTGCTAAACTACTTTTGTTTATAATTTCCAGTAAGGGAGCACCTATTTCTTCATCCGAAGCATTGCTCAATACCAATATGCTGGTTTGCGTTGCCGGATAATAAACATTCATTGTATTAAATCCCGCCGTGTTGCCGGTTTGTGCAAAGTAGGTTGCGCCAGATTGCTGAACTTTTAATAAGCCCAACCCTTGTTGGCAGGTTCCAAACATCGGATGCTCATAAACCGCATTAAAAGAAACCAGTTGCAAATAACTATTTGTATCGGCGAACACTCTTTGATTGTGCAGGGCCATATTCCAGATTGCCAAATCGGAAGCAGTAGATAAATATCCTACAACCTGCCAACCCAACTCATTTATTTTATCTGCCGGAATCCATTTGCCGGCTTCATCTTTTCGATAACTTTTTGCCAGCGATTTTTTCACTTTTAATTCGGGTGCTGCCGTATTATTCATTTTCAACCGCTCAAATAAATTTGCCGACAAATTGGGTACAGTAATACCGGTTGTTTTCTCCAGCAGCTTAATGATCAGTTCTTGCCCGGCCGGATTAATCTGATACTGATTGCCGGGAGTAAATACCGGCGGTAATTGAGTGGAAACCAATCCATCTGTATGCGAAAGCAAGTGGCGGATGGTAACTTTCTGCGCCCAATCTTGCTGCAACTCTGTTAGATAGTTTCCAATCGGTAGTTGGATATCCAGTTTTCCTTTTTCGGCTTCCAGTAATACTAGGGTTGCCAATATCTGGTCACTCAATTGAGCAATGGCAAATTGATCAGTAGGAAGCCAATTGGTTTTTTGTTTCAGGTCGGAATAGCCGGCCATTTGCATATACATCCTGCGACCGCCCTGAGAAATCAGTATACTACCATTAAATGGGTGCTTTTTCTTTTCCTGTAATTTTAACAACGAGTCGATAGCAGCCGTGTAATCGTACTGTAGCCTAAAATTTTCCATGGCTTTTTCGGCATAAAAATCCCAAGTAGCCTTGGTAACACTGGAAACCATTTTTTCTTTTAATCCGTCAGTCATAATGCTATCTGCAATAAAAATTGCCACCAGACCCATAACCTGACTATTGCCATTGGCAATTTCAATGGTTTTACTTCCGGCGGGCAAGGAGGAGGCGATTGATTTTTCTGAAGGGTTGCTATTTAGCAAGCTCAATAAAAATTGTTGGCTTTTTTCGGAGAGTAAATTTTTATCGTGAAATTTTCTGAGTAGTTGTATGGCGGAAAGGGGGGTATGCGTATATATCCGCAGGCTATCTTGGCGGCGATCTTTTTCTGCGGTTACTATCAACACATCGCGAACTCCAGCACTTTTTAAAAATCTGCTGAATTCTTTTGTGCCTCCCAAGTGGCGGATTAGTAAATCGGTTATACGTTGATCACCGGTTTGTAGTAAAGTAGTTATCAGTTCTTTTAGGGTAGGTGCGTCGTTATTTTTACTAGATGTGCCATCCATAAATCCTACCATGGGTATTTTATCACCCGGCTTCATCATTCCTTTATCAATCCGGTCCATAATGGCCAAGGATACCTGAAAGGGCAGGGCCGATTCAATTGGGAAGGAGGCATTTCCTCCATAGGTAAGCGTATCCCGGTCGTCGGGCCCACCTATAGCAATACCAATTGCATAATTTTTTTCAGGAATTAGCCGGTCTATTTTTTCGCGGAGCGATTGATTGTTTTGTGCAAAGGACGATACAGAAAATAAGCCCCATAGCAGGAGCAGGGAAAGTAGGTTTTTCATACAGGATGGATAGGATAGGATAAAAAGCGATACAAGCGGGGGATTATTCCCGGATGTATCGCTCATCAAATTTACCGCAATCCCTGCAGGCAGCCCCTAAAAAAACCGTTAAATTTTAAAGCCCAGTGTTAACAGTACCCTTCCCAGGCTACCTCTCTGTTCGGCATAGGTATTGGCCTTGTCGCTCAATAGGTAAGGAAAGCGGGCATCCTGTAAAAATGTATGCGAATAGGTAAGGTCTATAAATATTCCTTTATTTCGGTACCCTAATCCACCTGAAGCCAACCATTTGCTGGCCTTCAGATTTTCGTTGTTGTAGGGGCTGCCATAATAGGCACCACCCAGCCGGAACATGAAAGTATTAAATTTCAATTCTGCACCTAGGCGTGCATTGATATTGCCTTTGTAAATGTCTTTGATGGTTTCATTTACA
>JAPLEI010000053.1 GCA_026391195.1 Bacteroidota bacterium
CCATACAGTACCCCCATTTGATTGATGCCAACCATCCACTCGTAATTTTCGAGGGAATAATCTTCAAAAACGCTGCCATCGCCTACTCCTGCATTATTAAATAGCAGGTCGATACCCCCTGCCTGTGCCAGAAAGTGGGCAGCCACCTGCTGGTACTGGTCTTTGTCGGATACATCCAGCGGAAAAAGCAGGGGCCTGCCCCCGGCGTTCTGTATATCGGTTGCCGCTAATTCCAATGCCGTAACATTATTATCTGCCATACCAATCGTCCAGCCATCCCGGGCCAAATCCATGCAAAAAGCTTTCCCCAGTCCGGAAGCTGCTCCGGTAATAAAAGCTCTTTTTTGGGGGTAGGTAGTAGACAAGGCAAGCATGCAGCCGGTATTTTTAAAGTTACAACCCAACCATGAAAAAGCAGGGGATTGACCGAATTATTTATCACTTCGGCCGATTATACATTATCATACATAACACTGAAAATAATTTCTATCTTTAGCCGATTTTTAAAATTGTACCTATTGAAAAGGATATTACTCCCGGTTTCACTTGTATTGCTGATGGCAGCCTGCAAGGGGAAAAAGGATAAAGAAGCGGCTGCTGCCAAACCTGCCGGTGCTCCGGCCTTGGTGGATGTTATGATTGCAGCTACAGAACAAATCAGCACCACGATTGAAGCCAATGGTTCTGTGGTGGCTTTTGAATATCTCGAACTACGGCCCGAGGTTGCTGGTCGACTTACCTATTTACAGGTACCCGAAGGCAATGTGGTGGCTCAGGGAACGGTAATTGCCCGGGTGAATGATGCTGACTTACAGGCACAGATGAACAAAACACGTGTATTACTGGATTTAGCCCAAAAAACAGAAGCTCGCTTAGCCAAATTGATTGCCGTGGGAGGCATTAACCAGTCCGATTATGATGCCATAATTAGTCAGGTAAACGGTTACAAGGCAGATCTTGCCTATACCCAATCTCTGATAGATAAAACGGTAGTAAAAGCGCCTTTTTCGGGACTGGTGGGTTTGCGCATGGTAAGTCCTGGCGCCTATGTAACCCCTACTACCCTAATCGCTACTTTACAGCAGGTAGATAAAATAAAGGTAGATTTCACTTTGCCCGAGCAATACAGTAAGTTGATTCGGAAAGGGGCTGAAGTAGAAGTGCAAACCGATTTAAGCAAAGCCGAGCGCCATAAGGCAACCATCATTGCTACTGAACCTCAGATTAGCTCAGTAAGCCGGAATTTAAAAGTTCGTTCGGTATTACAGGGTGTAAAAGCCAATCCGGGCTCTTTTGTAAAAGTATATTTAACGCGCCGGCAAGACCATCCCAGTGTTATGGTTCCTACCAACTGTATTATTCCCGACGATAAAAATAAGCAGGTGGTAGTGGTAAAGGGGGGCAAGGCAAACTTTGTAACTGTAAAAACAGGCATTCGCAATGAAGATATGGTGGAAATCATCAGTGGCATTAGTCCGGGTGACAGCGTAGTGGTAACCGGAGTGCTATTTGCCCGCCCGAAAGCGCCCCTTAAAGTGCGGGGCGTAAAAACGCAGGAACAGTTGAAACAATAATTTATTCCCACCATTCACCGGTAGGTGAATAACCATGTATTTGATCGTATGAATATTTCCGAATTATCTCTCAAACGCCCGGTATTGGCAACGGTAATGAACCTGACGCTGATACTTTTTGGTGTAGTAGGGTATTCATTTTTGGCAGTGCGCGATTATCCGGCTATCGATCCGCCGGTTATTTCTGTGAGTACCAGTTACACCGGTGCCAATGCAGATATTATCGAAAGTCAGATTACCGAGCCCCTCGAAAAGCAGGTGAATGGTATTCCCGGCATTAAATCCATCACTTCATCCAGTCAGTTAGGGAGTAGTCAGATTACCATTGAATTTAATCTCGGAGTAGATTTAGAGGCGGCTGCCAGTGATGTGCGCGATAAGGTAGGGCAAGCGATACGAAGTTTACCCCAAGATATTGATGCCCCGCCTGTAGTATTTAAATCAGATGCCAACAGTGATTTTATTCTGGTATTGGCTGTGCAAAGTAATACCAAGAGTTTGATGGAGTTGAGCGACTATGCAGAAACGGTGTTGCAACAGCAATTTCAAACCATCAACAATGTAAGTGCGGTAAATATATTCGGACAAAAAAGATATTCGATGCGCCTATGGTTGCAGCCCGACCGGATGAGTGCATTTAATGTTGCCTTTACAGATATTCGAACGGCCCTTAACACAGAAAACGTTGAGCTGCCTCCCGGAAAAATTTATGGGAATAAAACGGAGTTAACCATTCGGGCATTGGGCAGACTTACCAATGAACAACAATTCAGAGACCTGATTATACGCGAAGATTCTTTGGGTATTGTTCGATTGAGTGATGTGGCTTCCGTAGAAATTGCTCCCGAACAATTGGAACAATCGTGGAAGGTGAATGGACTGAATGCCGTAGGATTGGCCATTATTCCGCAACCCGGGGCGAACAATATTGAGATTGCCGACGAATTCATGAAAAGACTGGAAACGATTAAAAAATCGAACAAGTCGGATATTGAATTTAAGGTGATGATTGATAATACGGATATCATTCGTAAGTCGTTAAGTGAGGTGAAGGAAACCCTATTAATTTCATTTTCGCTGGTTGTGTTGGTAATTTTCTTCTTCTTCCGCAACTGGCTGATTGCCTTGCGTCCGTTAATTGATATTCCGATATCGCTGATTGCTACCTTTTTTGTGATGTATCTTTTTGGGTTTTCCATCAATATCCTCACTTTATTGGGTATTGTGCTGGCAACCGGATTGGTGGTGGATGATGGTATTGTGGTAACCGAAAATATTTTCCGGAAGTTAGAAGAGGGAATGCCAATTAGAAAAGCAGCCCTAGAGGGGAGTAAGGAAATATTTTTTGCGGTAATTTCTACTTCACTCACGCTGGCCGTGGTTTTTTTGCCGGTAATATTTTTAGAAGGTTTTGTGGGCAGGTTGTTCCGCGAATTTGGCGTAACACTGGCTGCAGCAGTATTGATTTCAGCCTTTGTATCGCTCACCATTACGCCGGTACTGAATGTATACCTGAGTGCAAAGAATATTCATGGCGGTTGGTTTTATAAAAAAACGGAACCATTTTTTGTAGGTCTCGAAACTGGCTACAACCGACTGCTGAAAGGGTTTATGAAAATTCGTTGGGCAGCTTGGGTTATTGTAGTTACCTGTGGTTTCCTAATTTGGTTTATCATGGGGCAATTACAAAGTGAATTGGCTCCATTGGAAGACCGCAGCAGCATCCGCTTTAATGTTACGGCTGCTGAAGGCACCAGCTATTACTCCATGCAAAAAATGGTAGACAATATCTTGGTGTTTTTAAATGATTCTGTGCCAGAAGGTGATTTTACCATTGCCCGAACTTCTTCTGGATACGGGGGCTCCAGTGCAGGGGTAAATACATCGCAACCCAGGATAAGTTTGGTAGATCCTTCTAAACGTAAGCGTTCACAGGCAGAGATTGCTTCCGACTTGCAAAAAAAGATGGGGCGGTTTAATGATGCCCGGATTTTTGCAACGCAGGAACAAACGATATCAGTAGGTTTTGGTTCTAGGGGATCATTGCCTATTCAATTTATTTTACAAAATCAAGACCTAAGTCGGCTTCGACAAATCATACCCAAATTTTTAGATGAGGTAAGAAAAGATAAAACCTTTGCCAACTCTGATGTGAGCTTGAAATTTAATAAGCCTGAAATTCAACTTACGGTTGATCGGATGAAGATTAAAGATCTGGGCTTGAGCACAACTGATGTAATCAGTACCATTCAAAGTGCATTTAGTGGTGGCAGACTGGCGTATTTTATTATGAATGGCTACCAGTATCAGGTGATTGCGCAAGTAGAAAGAGATAAAAGAAATACTACAGTAGATATTTCTAATTTATATGTAAGGAATAATAAGGGACAAAGTATTCCGCTGGATGCCGTTATAAAACTGGAGGAGAGCAGCAATCCGCCCACCTTATACCACTACAACCGATATAAGTCGGCTACCATTTCTGCTTCGCTGGCAGATGGTAAAACCATTGGGGATGGTATCAAAGCCATGCAAAGTATTGCAGATCGGTTATTGGATGAAAGTTATCAGGTTTCTTTAAGTGGACCATCGCGCGATTATGCCGAGAGCTCTTCCAATATTGCTTTTGCATTTATATTGGCGCTGATGTTGATTTATCTGGTACTCTCTGCGCAATTCGAAAGTTTCCGCGATCCGATTACCATTATGCTTACCGTTCCGCTGGCTTTGGCAGGTGCCTTGCTCAGCTTATATCTGCTTAAACAAACCTTGAATATTTTCTCGGAACTCGGGATGATAATGCTAATTGGTTTGGTAACCAAAAACGGTATTTTGATTGTTGAATTTGCCAATCAGAAACGCACAAAAGGGTTGGCTAAAATGCCGGCAGTGGTAGAGGCGGCTACACAACGATTAAGACCGATTTTGATGACGAGTTTGGCCACTTCACTGGGAGCCTTGCCCATTGCTTTAAGTTTAGGAGCAGCTTCTACCAGCCGGGTGCCTTTGGGTATTGTGGTGGTAGGGGGGCTACTCTTTTCCCTATTGCTTACCCTATTTGTAATTCCGGCGGTTTATACCTTTATCTCTGGAAAACATGAAGCAGCGCCTACAGAAATTAACGGGTAATGGTGCACATCAGCAGCGGTGAACCTTTTATTTATAGCCTTTCGTATAGGGTTGTTGCCCACATTGTATCTTTGCACCGAAAAACAGGGATATGAGTATAGCGGATATTCGAAAGGATTATAGTTTACAAACACTGGATGAGCAAGGGGTGGCCGATAATCCCACTGATCAATTTACCAAATGGTGGAAGGAAGCCGTAAGCAGTGATATTGTTGAAGTGAATGCTATGACGTTGGCAACGGTAAGCTCCGAGGGCGTGCCCGCTGCCCGAATTGTATTGCTGAAAGGCTTTGATAAAAACGGCTTTGTTTTTTTTACCAACTATGAAAGTAAGAAAGGACAAGACCTGCTCGCCCATCCTTTGGCAGCCCTTGTGTTTTTTTGGAAAGAATTAGAGCGGCAGGTTCGCATTAGCGGACGCGTAGAAAAAGTTTCTCCCGAAGAGAGTGATGCCTATTTTCAATCCCGCCCCGAAGGCAGCCGGCTGGGTGCCTGGGCATCTCCTCAAAGCAAACCGATTACCAACCGGCAAGTGATTGAAGAGCAATTGGCAGCCTATCAACAAACCTATCATCTTCACCCCATACCCCGCCCCCCTCATTGGGGTGGATACCGGGTAGTGCCTGATACCATTGAATTCTGGCAGGGACGAAGCAGTCGCTTGCACGACAGGATTCAATATAAATTAGATTCGGCGGGAAATTGGGAGATTAGTCGACTCGCTCCATAATCAATAAATCATCTGCTATGGCTTCAACTATTTATGAGCAACCTTACAAAGTGATAAAGAGCTTACCGGATGCAGAAATTCGCTTTTATCCGCCGGCAGTAATGGCTACCGTTATTTCCACAGCTAATTCTTACAAAGAAGTTGGCAGCAAGGGATTTCGTCAGTTGGCGAATTATATTTTTGGCGGTAACGAAAACAATACAAAAATTGCCATGACGGCCCCCGTTCGTATGCAATTGTCTAACAAGGGCTCATCCATGAGTTTTGTAATGCCTCCCGATATGCCTTTGCAACAATTACCAAAGCCCAACCAAACGGGAATCAAATTCGAAAACACGCCTGCCGAATATGTGGCTGCCATCCGTTTTGGAGGGTATGCATCCGACAGTGATATCCAAAACTACTCGAAGAAGCTGACGGACATTCTTGCCAAAAACAATATCACGCACCAAGGCAACTTTCGCTTTTTAGGGTACGACGCTCCTTATAAATTTTTTAGCAGAAGAAATGAAATTATTGTAACCGTTCAGTGGAAGGGCTAAGCAGCCACTTATTTTCTCCAGTCCCACAAAACAACGTCCCATTCAAGGCCGCCATATCCTATAGAATGAATTACCTGAAAGCCGGTTTTGATATGTGCTTTCAAAGAGCGGCTATTTGCTCGGGCCACATCGGTAATACCAAAATCATATTCGTTTTCCAACTCTTCTCTAAATCTTCCATATAACTGCTGCACCAGGCCCATGCCTCTCACAGATTTATCTACACAAAGCTGACCAATCACAGCATATTTCGCCTGATTGAGGGGTATCCCCTGAAAAGTAAGTGCATCAATTTGGTTAAACAGATCTTCCGTAAGCGGATGGCCTATGCGGGCAGCAGGGGTAGCAATCAGGGCATATCCTACCACTTCCTCGCCTCTTTTGGCAATTACAGAAGGATGCGCCTCGTTCATTTTCTTCAAATAGTCCATCGAAAACTCTGCTATTAAAAATCCTTGGCTATTGGCTTCCTCTGCCGTAATATTTTTTTTGAGGTTGCGGCGTTGCAAGTCTAAGATGCCTATCAAATCTTCCTCGCCGGAAACGGTGGTAATGGTTATCATGCTTCAAAAGTAGCACATTCAGTAAAAAACAGAAACTGTAACGGATTTTCAATTAATTAGTTAACTTAGTTAGTCCGGTTTCTGTTACCTCTCTGAAACGGGACTATTTGCCTGCGATGAAAAAAATAATTGGGTTGCTCATATTGGGAGCCGGAATTTCGGTTGCGCTGTTGAATGCCTGTTCCAATGCAGCCATGGCAGATACTGCCATTCCAGATGTGATCAGTTATAATTATGATGTGCGGCCGATATTATCTGACAAATGTTATAATTGTCATGGCCCGGATGCGCGCAAACGGGAGGCTGGATTGCGGCTGGATATTGCTTCGGAAGCGTATAAAGCTTTACAGGAACATCCCCAAAAGCATGCTCTAGTGCCAGGAAAACCCGAAGCTTCTGAACTCTTTGCCAGAATTACTACTACAGATACTTCTTTATTAATGCCAAAAGTATCGAGTAAACTTCCGCGTCTTTCCGAGCACGAAGTAGCCATTCTTAAAAAGTGGATAGAGCAGGGCGCAAAGTACGAACCTCACTGGGCCTTTGTGGTTCCACAAAAAGCGCCCTTACCGGCAGTGAACGAAAAAAGCTGGCCAGTAAATGAGATTGACTATTTTATATTGAGTAAAATGGAACGGCAGGGATTGAGTCCTAACGAAGAGGCCGATAAAGAGCGATTGTTGAAAAGGGTTTGTATGGATCTTACGGGTATTTTACCTACTCCCGAGCAAACAGCTGCTTTTGTAAATGATGCATCCGCCAATGCGTATGAGCAGCAGGTAGATCGCCTCTTGCAACTTCCGCAGTTTGGAGAAAAAATGGCCATCGGCTGGATGGACCTGGCACGTTTTGCTGACTCACACGGATTTCAGGATGATAGTTATCGTTCTCAGTGGCCTTGGCGCGATTGGGTAATTGATGCCTTTAATCGCAACATGCGCTACGATACTTTTATAACCTGGCAGCTGGCGGGTGATTTGTTGCCCAATGCAACCAAAGAGCAACAACTGGCAAGTGGCTTCAATCGAAACCATAAAATAACCGAAGAGGGTGGGGTGATTGATGAAGAGTATCGGGTGCAGTATGTAACCGACCGCACCAATACCTTTGGCAGAGCTATGCTGGCGATGACGGTGGAGTGTGCCAAATGTCATGATCACAAGTACGATCCCTTCTCTCAGAAAAATTATTATCAGCTTTATGCTTTCTTCAACAATGTAAAGGAAGTGGGGTTAGAATCTACCGTGGGCGGACCGGAAACCTATGCGAAAAATCCCCGCATGACGATTACGAATGAGGAAGTACAAAAAACCTTGCGCTTTATTAATAAAAAAGATACGGGCAAACTGGAAGTTTCTGTAATGGCCGACCGCGATACATCTAGAAAAACATTTCTGTTGATTCGGGGTAATTATGATACTCCGGGAGAAGAAGTTCGTGCTGCAACACCGCCGGTTGTTTTGCCTTTCGACTCCGCCCGATGGAAAAGAAATCGCTTAGGATTAGCTCAATGGATGTTTGATGAAAAAAATCCGCTAACGGCACGGGTATTTGTAAACCGTATCTGGCAAGAGTTTTTTGGAAGAGGCATTGTGAAAACGGCTTCCGACTTTGGTATGCAGGGCGATTTACCCTCAAATCCTCCATTACTTGATTGGCTGGCGGCAGATTTTCAACAGCATGGTTGGGATATGAAAAGATTGATTCGGCAACTGGTATTATCAGCTACCTATCGGCAGTCTGGAAAAATCAGTGCAGAAAAATTGAAAAAAGATCCCCTGAATATTTATTTGTCGTATGCACCACGCGCCCGTTTTCCTGCGGAGTTGGTAAGAGATATTTTACTCAGCAGCAGTGGCTTGTTAAATACAGAAATTGGAGGCCCCAGTGTAAAACCCCTTCAGCCGCCCGGATTATGGGAACTGGCTACATCGGGAAGAGGCATCTTGAAAAAATACGTGCAGGATACCGGAAAATTATTATACCGCAGAGGGCTGTATACTTTTATAAAACGCACAGTACCGCCTCCTTCGATGATGATATTTGATGCCAGTAACCGAGATGAATGTCAAACCAGCAGATATCGCACCAACACGCCGCTGCAGGCATTGGTGATGTTGAATGACCCCACGATGATTGAGGCTTCCAAGGCATTGGCCGACCGACTTTTGCAGCGAGGCACAAACCCTACACAAGTAATTACCAGCGCGTTTCAGCGGATCATTTGCCGAACACCGGATGCCAAAGAAAAAGAGGTACTAGTAAGTTATTGGGAACAGGCAGTTGCTGAGTTGAAAAAAAATCCTGAGAACGCCCGCAAAATAATTTCTGTTGGCAATTATCAGGCAGTTACAAAAGATACCATATTACTGGCAGCAGCTATGCAGGCTATCCAGGTAATGTATAATATGCAGGAAGCGATTACTAAAACCTGATTATGGAAAAAGAATTATTAGAACATAGCCTGGGTTTCAACCGCAGAAAATTTCTTTCGCGGATGAGCATTGGCTTGGGTAGTGCCGCCTTGGGATCGTTGTTGATTCCAGATTTGTTCAGCAGCAGTTCTCCCGAAGAAGCCATCCTGCAAGGATTGCCGCATTTTGCCCCGAAAGCCAAACGGGTAATTTACCTGTTTCAGAATGGTGCCCCCTCGCAATTAGAAACCTTTGATTATAAGCCCCTGTTGAATAAAATGGTGGGACAAAATTTACCAGAATCGATTCGGAACGGACAACGATTAACGGGTATGACGGCCAACCAAACTACTTTTCCATTGGTGGGTTCTTATTTTGGATTTAAACAATATGGAAATTCAGGTGCCTGGGTAAGTGATTTGTTCCCACACATGTCTAAAATAGTGGATGATATCTGCATAGTAAAAACCATGCATACAGAAGCCATCAACCACGACCCGGCGCTTACTTTTTTTCAATCGGGCGCTCAGCAGGGAAACCGTCCCAGTATTGGATCTTGGGTGAGTTATGGCCTGGGTACCGAGAACAGTAATTTGCCGGCTTTTTGCGTATTGCTATCACGTGGTAAGGGGAACGGACAAGGGGTATATTCTAAATTATGGACCAATGGTTTTTTAGATTCTGTGCACCAGGGTGTGCAATTTAGCAGCGGTGAAAATCCAATTCTCTATTTGCAAGATCCAGACGGAATGGATAGAAATACCCGCAGAAAAATGGTTGATCAGATTGCGGCGTTGAATGAGATGGAGCTGAAAAATTTTGGCGATCCCGAAACGGCGGCAAAAATCAGTCAATACGAAATGGCCTACCGCATGCAAACGGCCGTACCCGAAATTATGGATACCTCGCGCGAGTCGGAAGATATCATCAAATTATATGGCGCCGATTGTTTGGTGCCCGGTACCTATGCAGCCAATTGTTTACTCGCACGTAAGTTGTCGGAAAGCGGCGTACGTTTTGTGCAATTGTATCATCAGGGTTGGGATCAACATGGAAACTTACCCAATGAAATGAAAGGTCAAGCGCTGGATGTAGATCGCCCTTCGGCAGCATTGATTACCGATTTAAAACAAAGGGGCTTATTGGATGAAACCCTGGTAATATGGGGTGGTGAATTTGGAAGAACCAATTATTGTCAGGGCAAAATAGCTCCCGAAAATTATGGTCGCGATCATCATCCCCGTTGTTTTAGTATTTGGATGGCAGGTGGTGGTATCAGGCCCGGAATGGTGTATGGCGAAACGGATGAGCTGGGGTATAATATTGTACAGAATCCAGTACATGTGCACGATTTTCAAGCAACCGTATTGCACCAGCTGGGGTTGGATCACGAAAAACTGACGTATAAATTTCAGGGCAGAAGGTATCGGTTAACCGATTTGTATGGGTCGGTGGTAAAAGATATTATCGCCTGATAAGGATAGCTGATTTATGTAACGCCCTGAAAATTAGGGCAACTATTTTTCTTTCATGAAGCGATTTTTTTCTGTTATACATATACTAACCTGGGCAGGAGCCGGCTTTCTGATTTTTCTGTTATTTTTTCATAGCCGAATTTCTTTACCACTACTGCTACAATTGGCCGGCAGGTTGCATCCGGTAGGGTTGCATTTTCCACTGGTATTACTCTTATTGGTAATGGTATGTGATCTGTTGCCAACGGCTGCTAAACCCCCGGAAATCTTTTTACAAGGCTTGCGAAGCATTACCATGTTTTCTGCGATGGTAACTGCTATATTGGGTATGTTACTCTATATCGAACAATCGGTAGCGGGTGATGCAGTTCAGTACCACAAATGGCTGGGTGTTTCACTCGCATTGTTGAGTTGCGCTTATTGTGGCGCGCATGCTTATTTGCA
This sequence comes from Bacteroidota bacterium, assembly GCA_026391195.1. Lineage (GTDB taxonomy): Bacteria > Bacteroidota > Bacteroidia > Chitinophagales > Chitinophagaceae > Sediminibacterium. The sequence continues at coordinate 10,872 of JAPLEI010000053.1, forward strand.
AGAACGTATTCCCTTATTTCGAGTATCGGCGGCGGCTTTACTGATTTTAATTATCATAACCGCACACTTTGGGGCAACGATTACCCATGGCGAAAATTTTTTAACGGGGCCATTGCAAAAAAATGAGATAGCAATCATTGATACCAACAAACTTACCTCTTGGGAAGCCGTTTATCCGATTCTAAAAACCCGTTGTGGGGATTGTCATATAGGGTCGGTACAAAAAGGCGGATTGAGTATGAACGACAGCGCCGCTATTATGAAGGGCGGTAAAGAAGGTAATTGTATTGTACCCGGAGATAGTTTACATAGTCAACTGATCCACCGTTTGTTACTACCATTGAGTGATAAAAAGCATATGCCGGAAGCCGATAAGCCTCAGCCTACTCCGCCAGAAATCAAGCTACTAGTTAACTGGATAAAAGCCGGTGCTCCATTTTCAAAGCTGCTTATTCAGCTACCAGAAAGCAATCCATTTCGGCAGTCGGCTATGGCTAGTAGTAGGGTAAATACTTTATCAGCTTCTCGTAACTATTCATTTGCAGCTGCGGATGCAGGGGAAGTAAAAAAGCTAACCGATAATTATCGGGTTATTCAATCGTTGGCAAAAGATATTCCAGCTTTAACGGTATCCTTTTTTGGAAAAGCGAATTATAGTTCACAACGACTTACCGAATTGCAGCCCTTACAAGAACAAATTGTATCACTGCAACTTGCTAAAATGCCAGTAACCAATACCGACCTTGCCTGGATAGGAAAATTACCTCATCTAGAGAAGCTGAATCTAAACTATACGCAGGTAACAGATGAAGGGCTTTCGCAATTAACTTCGCTTACTGCTTTGGAATCTCTTTCGCTTACCGGAACAGGCGTAACCGCCAAAGGCATTACTGGATTTTTGCAACAGCGCAATGTGAAGGAGTTGTTTTTGTGGGACACGCCGATACCTACTCAGGAGATTGCCAATCTGCAAAAGCAATTTAGTAAAACTTTGATTGAAGCAGGATTTCGTGGAGGAGATACTACAGTGCTTGCTTTGAATGACCCCATTATTCAAACTACCGAAGGATTTTTTACGGGCACACAAAATTTACAAGTAAAACATGTAATTAAGGGAGCTGCCTTGCACTATACATTAGATGGGAAGGAACCAGATAGCACTAGTGCTGTATATACACAACCAATTTCTATTAGCGGAACCACAAGCCTTCAGGTGAAAGCCTATAAGAAAGGATGGTTGCCCAGTAAGGCAGTTCGCAAAAATTTTATTCGTGCCGGATTCTCCTTTGTTAGCGCTACTTTTTTACTTCCTGCCGATCAAAAGTATCGGGAAAATTTCGAGAATGTGTTGAAGGATTTTGATGCTGGCGATCCTACGGACTTTTCAACCAAGTGGCTGGGGTTTCAGAAAAATGATGCCCTGGTGGTTTTGGATGCAGGAGAAGAAAGAATGCTAAAGGAATTGCAGGTGAATGCATTAGTGAATGTAGGCGCGCATATATTTCCGCCGGTATTTATAAAAGTTTGGGGAAGTATTGATGGAAAAAACTGGAGCTTGTTGCAAACAGTTAATCCTGCCAAGGCCACGCCAACCACTCCCTCTGGTGCCCAGCTGATACCCATAACCTTTCCAGCAACCAATGTAAGATATGTAAAGATGCAAGCACATCCTGTGCCGGTTTTACCCAACTGGCATCCCGGAAAAGGCTTACCCGCTTGGTTTTTTGTAAGTGAGGTTGTGGGTAATTAATCTGGTTTACAAACTTACTAGTTTACTAGTATTATACTGCCAACAACGCATCTACTATTTCTTGCGGCGTTTTGGGCGTATAGTTAAAATGTTGATTGAACTTACTGCTATCAAAATAATAGTCGGCTGAATATTGATACAACATTTCTACCATTTCGCGCATCGTAGGCACAAACAGGCCCAGCAATTTAATCATACCGGCAGAAATTATAGAATACTCCTGTTGCTGATGCATGCGGTGAGCGAAAAGTCGAATCCAGTCTGCACCGGTTATGCGGCTTGCATCGGTTGGTAAATTCCAAACCTGTTGAAATGCTTCGGGGGTGGTTCCTAAAAGGGCAGTACCCTTTCCCAAATCGGGTAAATAGCTGAAATTGTGTACTACATTGGCATTACAAATCCATTGTGCTTTTTTCCCTTTTTTAAGTCGATCGTAAACGAGCGGTTTAATCAATCCCTTATTTTCATCCAGGGTAATAAAATCTGCCGAACGGGCAATAAGACCGTTGAGCCCTTTCTTTTCAATGGCTTCCAGCAAAATTTTTACCACTTCTGCTCGTATAACACCTTTTTTACTCGGGGGATTTATAGGAGAGGCTTCGGTTATGGGGTTGATGTGATCTTTACTAAGGGCATAAATATTATCGAAAAAAACAAGTCTTACTCCATGAGAAATACAGGCATCCGTTACATTTTTCATCAGGGTTGGCCAGTTTTGCTGCCAAACTGAGGTTAGATAGGGAAAGCCAACAGTTAGATAAGCTACCTCACTGCCTTCAATAGCAGCAAAAACTTTCGCACGCACCGACAAGTCGGCTTTAACCCATTCTGTACCAGTTGAGGTAGTGATGGGGCTTCTGCTAACGAGCCTAACCGGCTTTTGCAATGTAAGTAACTCCCTCTCCAATTCTTTGCCAACGGGCCCTCCAGCGCCTAAAATAGTATGTTTCATAAGCATCAGTTTTAATTATTTTTTCCCCCCAGCCAATCTTTAAATGCAGCTACCTTTTCTCTGCTTACAACTGTATCTGCCAGGGCAGTTGCTTTCAGTTCAACCTGTAATCGATTACCTGCCCAGGAATGTACTTTAGAAATTGCCTCAATATGTAGAATCATGTTTCGGTTGATACGGAAAAAAAGTCGGGGTGATAATTCGGTATCTAAATCACTTAGGGTATTATCTAAAATGTATTTGTTATACTGAGTATCCACTGCATAAGCAAATTTTCCTTCCGCAAAAAAATAAGCAATTTGATCAACTTTTAAATAACTCAGTTGCTGCCCCCGTTTTATTAGAATTCTTTCTTTGTATTGCGGGGCATTTAATTCTTTTAGCATCCGAAGTAGTTGATCGGTTTGATTATCCGCTTTTTTCCCGTTCAGTTGCTCATGCTTTTGGATGGCTCTTTTTAATTCTTCCTCATCAATAGGTTTTAACAGGTAGTCGATGCTGTTCACTTTAAAAGCCTGTAAAGCATATTGGTCGTAGGCTGTAGTAAAAATTACTGGCGCTACAATATTGGTTTGGTTAAATATTTCGAAGCTTAACCCATCTGCCAGATGAATATCCATAAAAATCAACTGATCTTCAGAATGCTGGCTAAGGTGCGCTACGGCTTGTTGAATGCTGTCGGCTTGCCCTGAGATTTGCATATCGGGGCGAATATCCAATAGCATTTTGGTTAATCGGTTAACTGCCGGCTGCTCGTCTTCTATTATAAATACTTTCATGGCGTAATTAAATCAGCGGAAGGGCTACGATAAAATCTTGCGGAGTTTCGGTTACCGTAACTAATTTTTCCGTTAAAAGTTTATAGCGGTTTCGGATATTCATCAGTCCTATACCCGTTGATTTTTCTACTTGTTGTTTCTTTTGAATATTATTTCGAATAATAAGTTGTCCCTCTTCAGTAGTTAAAGTAATATGCAGCGGATTTTCCCCTGAAACAATATTATGCTTGAGTGCATTCTCTACTAACAGCTGAAGCGAGAAGGGAACGATTCGGGTTTGCATTTCCTTTTCGGGGATATCCATATTTAATTGAAAATTGTTGCCAAAACGGGTGTTCAGTAAAAAAGCATAGGCTTTTAAAATTTGTATTTCATCTTGTAGAGGAATTGTTTTTTCGTCTCTTACTTCCAAAATGTATCGATATACTTTAGAGAGTTGCTCTACAAAAGTTACCGACTTTTTCGGATCATCGGGAATTATTGCGCAAAGTGTATTCAGATTGTTGAATAAGAAATGAGGGTTTACCTGCGTTTTTAGGGCATTCAACTCGGCACGTAGCCCTTCACGCTTCAGTTCTTCACTTAGTGTTAGGGATTCTTTTAATTGCTGAATAAAATGTACCACTTCATAAATAGATGTAATTGCTACGGTAGTAAATATGGAAGAGTTAAGACTGAAAATGATAATTTCCTCCTCAGTAATGCCTAATTGCTTCATTGAACAATAATCTTTCAACAAATAGCCAATCAGCAAACTGCTAACCGGTGTAAAAATCAACATCAAAATTGATTGAATAATCAATCTCTCTTTCAGTTGCGCAAAACTGATATACCTACTTCTTGCCCAAATCATGATTGCCCGGTTTCCTAACCAAAGCGTTAAAGTAATTAGCAGGGTGGTTACATAAATTGGAAAAGTAAATTGAGGGGCTTTGTTAAATCGAATCCCGAAGAAAACAAAGGGTATCAGCAGTGAAACGATAGGGGCCCCTATAATGATGGCCCATTTATCGTTCCAGCAGATGAGGTCTTTATTACTATCCTTTTCTAAATCTTGCATTGGGTGGCTTTGTGCTATGAAGTTACAAAATTATCAGTGGAGATACCGAAGCGCCAACTTAAAAGGTAATTTGATAGTTGATGTTGGGGAAGAATCCAATTTGATTGATCTCACTTATTTTACCCGTACTAGGATTCAGACTTCTGATATACACATTCGCCCGGTTGGTGAGATTCTGTAAATCTATATACCATTTCTGCGTTGTTTTTTTGCCATTGCGGGTATAAGAGAATTTAAGGTCCCAACGTAGATAGGTATTGTTCTGTAAACTAAATGCCTCCTTTTCTTTGTAAACTACATAGCCCAATGTTTTAGAAGCCGCTATATCAAAAGGCGTATAGCGCTGACCACCGGCAACAGTAAATCGGGTATCTATACCAAACGTGTTTTTGCCGGATACCTTCCACTCTTTTCCTCCCAACAAATTAGCCACATAGCCACTGTTGAAAGCCGTATTTCTCCATACCCCATCACTCCCCTGGTACTCCGATCGGAAAATGGATCCGGTAACCAGATAATAAAATCCCTTGTGTAAAAACCGCTCCAGGGTAATTTCCCAACCCAGATTTCTTCCCTGACCGTTATTGATTAGGTTTACTTTGTCGGCATAGTTAAATCCGGCACCCTCATTCAGCATGCTAAAGGAACTGGCTATTTTTTCTACGGCTGCCCGATAAATGTATTGACTATACAGTTCTGTTTTGATGCGCATATGCGAATTTAGGTTCCAGTCGTAACCAGCCACTGCATGAAAACTTTTTACAAAGTCGAGATTTTTATTGGTAAGTGCTCCGGGAGGAGTGGTAAACTGACTTTTGTAAAAATATACCTGCATCGGTTGCAATTGGCTGTGCAAGCCAAGGCCCAGGTTAAAAGATTGATTGGGCTTTAACTGATATTTTAAATTCCATCTGGGTTCGATGCTGGAGGTTTGGTTGAGGCTAAACAGTTGGGTATACAATCCTACATTGGTAGAAAGCTGATCAGAAAAACGATGACCCCAGTTGAAGAAAATCCGATACAACGCAGCTCGGTCATCTGATTTCGTGAGATATCGCAAAACAGAATCTCCATCTGCTACCGATTGTTGCTGCAGGTTAATGCCATAAAAATCTGCCAGTCCCCCAATTACCAATTGATTTTTAGCAGAAAACTTTTTATTAAACAGGTAACCTACGGAAGCTTTGGTTTGCCGGTTGTCAACATCAAATACGGTTTGATTGGGTTTTCCGGAAGGAAGCACTTGTTCGCGGTAAGTGCTTTTGAATCCCGACAATGCAAGGGTTAATTTTCCCGAGGTGGTGGGTGTAAAGAAATAGGTATGCGTCATGCCAACCACACCGGTTAATGATTTTGTATTACTGGTGCGGGCTTTGCCATCATTGGTAGTATACAGGTTATCACCCGTAGAATCGGCAGGAAAAGTAATATGACTTTCACCGCCTAATCCAAACCAGTCAAAAGTTCCATGCTTTTTGGTTACCAGATGTAATTTGAAGTTGATATCCTGATAATAAGGAGTAGCTGTTCCGGTACCAACGCTCAATCCTAAAGCCTGAATGGCAGCTACTAGCGAATAGCGGTAGTCAATTAAATACGACGACTTTTTATTCTTACCCAGCGGTCCTTCTACACCTAATTCAAATCCATTGAATCCCATTTGTCCCAGCCATTCTGTTTTTTCTGCATTACCATTGCGCATACGCAGGTCGAATACGCCGGCTACGGCATTTCCATACTGAGCAGGAAAGGCGCTGGTTATAAAGTCGGAATTTTTAAGGGTATTGGTATTTAAAATAGTTACCGGCCCACCAGTAGAACCTACGGTGCTGTAGTGATTGGGGTTGGGTATATCAATGCCATCCATTCTCCATAAAACTCCGGAGGGAGAGTTACCTCTGATAACAATATCATTGCGTGCATCGTTGGGTCCGCTTACGCCGGCGAAATTTTGTGCCATTCTGCTGGGGTCGTTACGGGTGCCTGAATAGCGCACTGCCTCATCCATACTTAACTGACGCGCACTTACCACGGTACTTTCATTCAATGCTTTGAATTTCGATTTGCCGGAGGTAACTACCACTTCATTTAATACTTGTACTTTTTCTCGCAAACGAAGTTCCAGCACGATTTCTTTGGTAGAGGTAACTTCAATATTATTAATTACCGATTCTTCATAGCCTACCCTGCTGATGCGCAGGCGATGACGGCCAACGGGTACTTCGGAAATACTAAAGGCACCGGCAGCAGTTGAAATAGAGCTGGGTTGCGCATCCAGGGTTTCTATGCGGATGGTTACTCCCGATAGGGGTTGGTTAGATTGTTCGTCTATGATTATTCCCCGAATGGTTTGGCGAGGCAATAGGTTTTGGGCAAAGAGTCCCTTACTGAAAATCAGTAAGAGGGCGATAGGTAGAAATATGGCTTTTTTCATGATATGATTATTTTGAGTTTACAATTTGATACCACAATGCTATTTCAGAGCCCTTGGGTATCTGAGGGCAAAAGGAGTGAACTGTATAATCCAGGGAGTGAATGGTAAAAAAGGGGTGCAGGTAGCCTAAAAAACCAATAAAACAGGCTATGAAATCGTTTTCGCAAATTTTGATGGTTACCAGCTAATCCGGCATTAGTTTCGGGTGATTGAATGCCAGTTATGTATAAATCAATCCTTACGGTTTTAACAATATTGGGATGCCTGCTGGGGGAGGAATCATTGATTGCGCAGCCTGTATTTTCCGACTCAACACTGGTACAGGCCAAAATATGGAGCCGCGATGCCAACCGGAATATTCAATACTCCGATTGGAAAAATTTTTCTTCGCACACTGTTTCTCAACTTCAAGGGTTTTCAGCAGCGCCTACCGATTCGTTGGATGTAAGGGGCGGAAACCAACTGATTTCCCTTCGGGCTACCGGATTCTTCCGCGTAGAAAAGGTATCCGGTCGGTGGCAGGTATTTGATCCGGAAGGGCATCCATTTATTGTTGCTGCAGTAAATAGTATTCGCCTGGGTAACTCGGCGGCAAACCAACAAACTTTTCGCGAAAGATGGTCCGATAAGGAAGGATGGATAAGTGATCAGATTCGGCTGTTTCAATCGCTGGGTTTTAATACGGCGGGTTGTTGGAGTGACGTGCCCGCTATTCTTGCCTATAATAAGGCATCTCAGAAGCCCTTTGCGTATACTACCCAACTCAGCTGGCTGGCAGGATATACCCGAGAAGCGATTCGTGCAGATGCTACCAAAAAACAAGCAGCAGCCCTTTCGTTTATTTTAGAAGCGGCATTTGAAACCTATTGTAAACAGCATGTAGAATTGGTAGCAGCTTCTAAACAAGATGCAAACCTGTTAGGACATTTTTCTGATAATGAGATTGCTTTTTCCATCGCCCAACTGGATTCACTGCTTTCTGATAATACATTGTCAACCACAGCCCAACAGCAAATAGATAGCTGGTTGGTACAAATAGGAGCTGCCAAGGGTACACTAACTACTACGCAAAAAGAAAAGCTGATAGGGAAAATTGCCGGTCGGTATTTTCAGGTGGTTAGTCGTGTTGTAAAACAGGCCGATCCCAATCATTTATACCTGGGTAGCCGATTGCATGCATCCGCCAAAAACAACCAATATATTTTTGAAGAGGCCGCTGCCTATATGGATATTGTATCCATTAATTATTATGGATATTGGGAGCCGAAAACTACTCATCTAAATGATTGGGCAAGCTGGGGAGACCGACCTTTTTTTATTACCGAATTCTATACAAAAGCCATGGATTCGGGAATGGATAATATTAGTGGGGCTGGCTGGTTAGTGAAAACCCAAGACGAGCGGGGTATCCATTATCAGAATTTCTGCTTACGGTTGCTCACATCCCCTAACTGTGTTGGCTGGCACTGGTTTCGGTATCAGGATAACGACCCAGGTGATGCTACCGCTGATCCCTCTAACCGGGATGCTAACAAAGGCTTGGTAAATACCCAATATCAATTATATGTGCCCCTGGGCAATCGGATGAAAGAATTGAATATGAACAAATACCGGCTGGCTACGTTTATATTTGCCAGCGCCAAGCATCTTTAGTAAATAGAAATTAATCCTAAAAAATAGAATAACATGATACCTACAAAATCGTATGCTGCATTAAGTAAGCACACCCAACTTGAGCCCTATTCTTTTGAGCGAAGAGACCTTCGTGCCGACGACGTTCATGTGCACATCCGCTATTGCGGCGTTTGTCACAGCGATTTACACCAGGCCCGCGACGAGTGGGGAGGATCAATGTATCCTATGGTACCCGGACATGAAATTGTAGGGGAAGTGGTTGCCGTGGGTAGCAGCGTTACCCGTTTTGCGCCGGGCGATTGGGTAGGAGTGGGGGTAATGGTAGACTCCTGCTGCAATTGCGAAAGTTGTAACCGTGATTTAGAGCAGTATTGTGATGATGGCATGACGGGCACTTATAATGGCCTCGAAAGAGATGGTAAAACACTGGCTCAGGGAGGATATTCTTCTGACATTGTGGTGAAAGATCGTTTTGTGGTAAGCATTTCCCGTTCTCTCAATATGGCAGCAGTGGCGCCACTTTTATGTGCCGGAATTACTACCTACTCACCCCTTCGATTTGCCGGAGTAACAGCAGGCATGAAAGTGGGTGTAGTAGGGCTCGGTGGGTTAGGGCATATGGGCGTTAAGTTTGCCGCTTCCTTTGGGGCAGAAGTAACTGTAATTAGCACTTCTCCTTCAAAAGAAGCAGACGCGAAAAGACTAGGTGCCAGTCGCTTTTTATTGAGTACGGATAAAGAGGCAGTAAAAAATCATGCAAGATATTTTGATGTGATATTAGATACCGTTTCTGCGGATCATAATTATACAGGCTATCTGGATATGTTAACCGTGGAAGGAAAATTATTGATTGTGGGATTGCCCTCAAAGACCCCCGAAATTTCACCCTTCTCGCTGATTGCTAAAAGAAGAATCATCATCGGTTCTATGATTGGCGGTATGAAGGAAACCCAGGAAATGCTGGACTATTGTGCCGAGCACCAAATTGTATCCGACGTGGAAGTTATTTCTATTCAATATATCAATGATGCCTATCAGCGTATGTTGCGTTCGGATGTGAAATATAGATTTGTAATTGATCTGGCAACCTTATAGGTAGCTGATTATTGATAGTAAAAGCAGGCAGGTATGTATCGATGCATAGAGAGTTCTCAACTGTACCCCCAAAAAATTGCGGTGGTAGATCGAGGCGAATCGATTACTTATCAGCAACTGGCGAATGAGTCGGCAAGACTGGCTTCTCTATTACTGGGTAATTCAGATGACCTAGCGGAGGCGCGGGTAGCATTTATGGTGCCACCCGGCAAACACTATGTGGCAAGCTTATGGGCTATCTGGCGAGCAGGAGGGGTGGCAGTTCCGCTTTGCCTAACCTATCCACTACCTTCCTTACAGTATGTTATAGAAGATACCGGCGCGCGCAGTATACTTATTACGCGAGCGTTTGAACCGGTACTGGGTGAATATTGTGCACAGCAGGGCATCCGTTTGATGATATTGGAAGACCTTACCGAACAGGTTTCGGTTTTGTTACCCGATATCAGCAGCCAAAGAAGAGCCCTTATTTTATATACAAGCGGAACTACCAGCAAACCCAAGGGAGTAGTAACCACTCATGCAAATATAACTGCACAGGTTACCACTTTAATTCATGCCTGGGGCTGGAGTGCATCCGATGCAACTTTGTGTGTATTGCCGCTTCATCATGTGCACGGGATAATTAATGTGGTTAGCTGTTCTTTATATGCGGGTGCTACCTGCTATTTTACTGAGTCCTTTTCGGCCGAGGAAGTATTTCAGTGGTTGACTTCCGATAAGCTGTCTGTTTTTATGGCGGTACCTACTATTTATTATAAACTCATCAGTTATTGGGAAACCCTTTCTGATGAGGCGAAAAGCTTGGCCTATCAAAAAATGTTGGCTTTTCGATTAATGGTTTGTGGCTCGGCAGCATTGCCTGTAACGGTTATGGAAAAATGGCAAACCATCAGCGGACAGGTACTGTTAGAAAGATATGGGATGACGGAAATTGGTATGGCCATCAGCAATCCCTATAACGGTGAGCGCAGAGCTGGTTATGTGGGAATTCCGCTTCCGGGTGTTGAAGTAAAGTTGGTAGATGAAAAAGGTTCACCGGTTGCCGATGGAGAACCGGGAGAAATAATTATTAGGGGCCCGAATGTTTTTCTGGAGTATTGGCAGAATCCGCAAGCAACCACCGAAAGTTTTCGGGAAGTCGGTTGGTTTTTTACCGGAGATGTGGCAGTAGTAGAAAATGGCTATTATCGGATAATGGGTCGAATGTCGATGGATATTATTAAGTCGGGCGGCTATAAGATTTCTGCCTTAGAAATAGAAGAAGTGCTTCGCACCCATCCTGCCGTAGATGATTGCGCCGTAATTGGCATGCCCGATGAAGAATGGGGCGAATTGATTGTGGCTGCATTGGTATTAAAAGAAATCACATTCGACACGCATACTTTGCAGCCCTGGCTGCGTGAGAAAATGGCCGCCTATAAAACGCCGAGAAAATATTTGGTTTTACCCGAGTTGCCCAGAAACGCCATGGGTAAAGTAGTTAAGTCGTTGATTAAACAACTTTTTGCATGAATAAATTTCTCCTTCGTTGGTTACCGCTGTTTTGTTGTTGTTGGTTGTCAGTAACCGTAACCGCACAAAAAAGATTTCACGATCCGGTATTTCAGCAGATAGATTCTGTGCTGGCTATTCCCTACGGTTCGGCTGTTAATGTAAAGGGGAATCAGGAAACCCTTGTGTTGAATGTATTTAAACCTGCCGGCAATGATACGATGGAACGCAGGCCGCTGCTTATTTTTATTCATGGAGGCGGATTTCAGAATGGTTCCCGCACCGGTGCTTATGGTTCCCGCATTTGTAACCGCTTTGCCCAACTCGGCTATGTAGTTGCTAGCATTGATTACCGGTTGGGAATTGCCAATAAAAAATCGAATGCCGATTATGCAGATGCGCTTTATCGGGCACAGCAAGATGGAAAAGCAGCTGTTCGTTTTTTTAGAAAATATGCCCAGGAATACGGTATTGATACCGCTCAGATTTTTATCACCGGTAGCTCGGCGGGTGCAAAAACCTGTTTAGCCATGGCGTATATGCGAAAAGAAGATGTGCCTGCAACCATAGATACCACACAATGGGGTTCGTTGGAAGGCAATAGCGGCAATGCAGGGTATTCTTCCCGAGTAAGTGGGGTTATCAATGCCTGGGGGGCAATGATTGATTATCGGTGGATACGATTCGGGGATGCTCCTTTATTTAATGTGGCTGGCACCGCAGACAAAACCGTACCGTTCGACAGTTCGTACGATTATCATAGCTTTAAGTATGGCCCCTATATTTTATACCAGCATTGTTTACAAACCGGAGTGGCAACGGGATGGCGGCCATTTTATGGGGCAGGACATACCTTAGATAATAATGCCGCAAAGCAAGACAGTGCCCTCACTGAAATGTCGGCCTGGTTATATACCCAACTGCGGTATATTAATCCAAACGGAAAAAAGTCGGATCCTACTATGCGATGGGCAGTTGAAATGAAAAGTTTCGACAGTGCTAATTTGGTAGACACATATCCAAAGAATGCTGTTTTATTCACCGGCAGTTCTTATATCCGGTTATGGAAAAATATTAGGGAGGATGTAAAACATCCTTCCATCATTCATCGCGGGTATGGTGGTAGTAATCTTACCGAAATGGCTTACTATGTTAAGCGGATTATAAATCCCCATCAACCCGCAGCCTTGTTTATGTATGTAGGGAATGATATTACCGGATCCGAAAAAGACAAAACGCCGACACAAGTACTAGAGCTATTCAAGTATGTGGTAAAAACCATCCGAGATAAATATCCCGAGCTGCCTATTGTTTGGTTACAGATAGCACCCAGCCCCAAACGCTGGATGGTATGGAATGAAGTACAGGAGGCCAATAGCGTGATTGCAGCATATTGTGCCGGTGAAAATCGATTGTATACCGTAAATTCATCTGCCCGTTATTTAGGAAAAGATGGAAAGCCCATGGAAAGCCTTTTTGTAGAAGATCGGTTGCATTATAATGAAAAGGGGTATCAGCTATGGGGAAAGGAAATTAAAAAACTAGTACATCAATTGGCTTCCGGCCGAATGCCATAAAATAGAAAGTATGCAAACAAAAAATGTGTCATTATTACTCGCTTGTTTGGTAGGATTTGCTTTTTCTGTAAATTATACCAATCATGCTCCGCTGGCGGCAACATTGATGAAACAATTTCAGTTTACCAAAGCACAGGCCGGTTTATTAACCAGTGCTATTTTTTTAACCCATGCTTTCATGCAAATTCCCGGAGGTCATTTGGCAGATAAACTGGGAGGTAAGCGAGTGATACTAACAGGACTCACCCTGATTACCCTCGGTAATTTTTGGATGGCGAGTGCCACCAGTTATCAAATGTTGCTGGCCTGTAAATTTTTTATTGGTTTTGGTACTGGTATGAGCTTTATTGCCGGCGCCCGTTTTGTAGCGCAAACGGCTAGTCCAGATCAACTGGCAAAATTTCAGGGATGGTATGGTGCTTCGGTGTTATTGGGTTCTGGCTTTGTGATATTTGCCATTCCGCAACTGGCAGGATTTTTTCAGTGGTCGGGCGCATTTTCAATCACTGCCGGCATAGCGCTGATTACGGCTATTCTTTTTTTTAGTATTGCCCCCAACCCCTTACCGGTTCCTCATCCTCCGGTAAATTTTTCTTCACTACTACAAAATGTTGAACTCTGGAAGCTGGGCTTTTTGCAAATGGCTTCCTTTGGATTGGTAATCGTTATCGGCACATGGATCAACGAACTATTGAAAATTAATATCGGTCTGGCACCCAAAGTGGCTGGTGCAGTAGGTTCGGTAGTGTTGCTGATGGGTATTTTTACCCGTATTTACGGCGCTAAAATGATGGAGTTGCTGGGCTTTAGAAAGTTGGTAACGGGCAGTATGGTATTAAATATTGCTGGATGTATTTTGTTATCCATTCAAACCATCACGCTTCCCTGGGTAATGCTGGCAATAATTTTTTTAGGTGTTGGATGTGGCTTGCCCTATGCAGGTATTTTTAGTAAAGCTGGTCGGTTGTTTCCGGGCCGCGCAGGAGCTGCCATGGGTTTGGTAAATATGTTAGGGATTACAATGATTTTGGCGGGGGCTCCTTTGCTGGGTATGCTGGCCGATGTAACCGGTAATTTTCGAGTAGCTTTTCTTGCCTTAGGAGCATTTGCTGCCATAGGTATGTTGGTAGGATTATGGATAAAAGAACAACCCGCTGCTGAAGCATAGGCATAAAAAAATCGGTCGACTTAGTCGACCGATTCTCCTATTCACCAAACACAACTATTAGAATATCACTTTTACAGCCAGGAATCTCCCGTCGGCATCAAATGCTACTGCATAGCGGGTATTGTTGGCATTGATGACTACCAAGTACCCTTTAATCGTTCCATTTACTTTTAGCTTATCGGCTTTATTAAATACATAATTAGGATAGGTGGTACTTAAATATGATTGGATAACTCCTGGTAAGGATCCTTGGGCAATGTTCTCTAGTTCGCATTCGGCTGCAGGTAGGGCTACTCTTTTTTCAAAGCCGCCATTTGCATTAAATACGGTTACAAATGCGCCGTTATTTTTTGAAAATACAATATAGGCTCCTTCTTTTGTTTTAAAGGCTTTCACAAGCGTGTCGCTAGGATACGAAGTAGTCATGTATGTTTTTACCGACTGTGGCAGATCGTTCAAGGCCAGGGTATCTTTACATTTTCCGTCGCGAGCTTCAAAGCGGCCTCCGTTGTGCCAGCCTTCACCTTCCAGATCATTTTTTTCACGCTGTTCTAATACTTTGATAAAGGTTCCATCTGCAGCAAACAGCATAGCAACGGGTTTATCGTTAAATCTTACAATGGCTACATATCCCTTACTATTGCCAGTAGTATCTTTTACAGAAAAGGCTTTAATAAAGCTATATCCCGTATAGTTGGCACCCAAATAGGCTTGAACAGCCGTTGGTAAGGCAGTAAAGGCGATTGAGTCTCTGCGGTGGCCTTTCTCACAGGTATGCATTACATACACAGTGTCTGGAGTTGAGCCACCAGTGGTTGCCGTACCTGATGCACTGCTGGCAGCCACAGCAATAGTTGGCGAAGTAGCTGTAGTAGTTAACGTTGTATTATCTGTTGGCAGGTTCTGTTTTATGCCCAACTCTTTTTGACAAGAAGTTAATGTGAGGGCGATTACGAAAACGGAAGCTATATATTGAGCGATTGATTTGAATTGGTATTGCATATGTTTAGTATTTGATAAGTTAAAAAATCAGTTTCTGAAAAATTGATTCAACAGATCTGATTTTAATTGGCAATAGAGAATAAAGAGTTTAACCGAGTGCTGCGCTTTATTACATAAGGCAACCCCTGCAGCTGATAAATTGGATGGATATCGAATCAGCGCTACCTCTCCAGAAGCCAGCAGGGCTTTGTTATTATGCGTTACTGCTTCCGCACGTTGCGGGGGTGCTTCTAGTGGCAAAAGGTTTGCCGGTTCCGTTGAGGGGAAAACCCATTCAACTATGGAGGAGATAGCCGCTTGCTTTTCCAATACAGGCTCCTGACTGGCAGGGGCGGACTGTATCAGTACCAGTAAGAGATTAATATATCCTAAAATTGACGACATCTGAATAGTTGAGCGAGGAATTAATTTTCCTCTGCTATATATAGATACAGCAACCATACCGGATGTTATCAATAAAATGTTAAGGATTAACACATTATGGGCCCCTTAGCTCAATTGCACTTCGTAAAAAACGTGTAGGTAGAAAAATTTTGTATAAGAACTTTATAAAAAATATAATTAATTTATATGTAAATCGTTCATTATTATATATTTATGTTTTTTACGTGGGTATTTGTCGGGTTAATTGTTAGCGATGGGTTCTCACATGAATAAATGGCAAGATTTTGTGCATATATAATAATTTGATTAATAATGTATTATAAAAAATTGCCTCTCTGAAATCTATTCCTGATTTGCCTGTTACCAGATCGGACAATCTGTAATCCAGGTTTGTTTAATATTTTAATTTAAAATGAAGGAAAAAATCTTTAAAATTTTAGCATTTTATAAACTTTTCATTATCTTGGATGTTTATTAACAGAATGCTATTGACGTTGTGCGGAAGAGATTTTTATAACGATTGTTTTAACCAAACCCCACATATATGAATCTACTGTTAGACGCTACTTTCAAAGCGATTGAAAACAACAACTACGTTGCTTTCACATTTTTTGTAGGCACAATGGCTATGATGGCTGCTGCTGTCTTCTTTTTTATGGAGGTGAATAGCACAAGTAAAGAATGGCGGACATCCGTTTTGGTATCCGGTATCATTACTTTTATTGCTGCTGTACACTACTATTACATGCGTGGTTACAATCTGGAAACAGGTGCATCACCCGTATTCTTCCGTTATGTTGACTGGTTGTTGACTGTACCTTTGATGTGTGTTGAGTTCTACCTCATCACCAAAAAAGCTGGTGCAAAATCTAGTTTACTTTGGCAGTTGATTTTCTTATCCGTAGTAATGCTGGTAACTGGTTACTTTGGTGAAGCCATTGATCAAGCACATAGCTGGCAGTGGGGTCTTGTTTCAGGTCTTGCCTATTTCGCCATTGTTTATTTGGTGTGGATGGGTGATGTTGCCAAACTGGCTGGTGCTGGTTCTCCTGCTGTTGCAAAAGCAGTTAAAACACTGGGTTGGTTTGTACTTGTTGGCTGGGCAATTTACCCAATTGGATATATCCAAGGAACTCCTGGAGGTTTATTTGGAATGAAAATGAACTTCGGACTTGACATGGATGTAATCTATAACATTGGTGATGCCATCAATAAAATCGGTTTCGGATTAGTTGTTTATGCTTTGAGCAGAAAAGAAGCGTAATCTTCTAAATTTCTAATCTTACTATTTAGTATGAATAATGGGTGCCTCGGTACCCATTATTCATTTATACCTATGCGTACGCACTATCAATACATAATAGTTGGGGCCGGATGTGCCGGATTACAATTGGCAGTGGCATTGGTAAGAGAAAAAAATCTCTCCCTCGAATCGCTGCTGATAATAGAAGCCGCTGCTACCCACGAAGAAAAAACCTGGTGCTTCTGGTATCCAAAAAATCATCTCTTTGAACACCTGGTTAAAAAAAGCTGGAAAAACATTGCCTTCTCTGCTCCGGGTGTTTCTGTAAAAGAAGACTTACAGTCTTTGCGATACCAGTATATTTCTAGCGTAGATTTTTATCAAGATCAACTTTTGGTATTGCAACAAGATAGTCGCGTAGATTTTTTGTTTGAGCCGGTACAAGCTATTTCGGCTGATTCCGGAATAAATCAGGTAGTTACTGCTAAAGGAAATAATTCCGCGGAATATATTTTTCATTCCCAACCCAGCTACCCAGTTTCCGAAAAACCTTTTCTATGGCAACACTTTTTAGGATGGGAAATAGAAACTGCAACCGATGTTTTTGATGTGGATACGGCCACGATGATGGACTTTTCTTTAACCGATACAACTCATCCATTATTCTTTCATTACATCCTTCCCTTTTCATCTCGCCGAGCCTTGGTGGAGTGCACTTTTTTTTCGGTAAACCTTTGCGAAAAAGAAGTATACGAACAATTGCTTACCCAGTATATAGCCAAACATATTCCTGTACCTTTTACCATACTTACTAAGGAAGTAGGCAAAATTCCTATGTCGCTTCCACCCAAAAAACTAATAGCGGAATCTTCTACTATCATTCCCATTGGAACAGCTGCCGGATGTATCAAGGCATCTACCGGATACTCATTCACCCGATGCATGAAACATACGCAGGCCATTATGGGCTGGCTGAAAAAGGAAAACGAACTTCCTCATCCGGTTTCTGCTAAAAGATTTTTATTTTACGACCGTTTGTTTTTAACATTAATTCAGCGCTACCCTCAACAGATGCCGGGTATTTTTGCCAGTTTGTTTAAAAATAACCGCGTAGCTTTCATATTACAATTTTTAGCTGAGCAAACCAATCTATTGCAAGAAGCCCTTATTTTTATCCGCTTGCCCAAACGATATTTTATTAAAGTGTTGTTGAATCGTACCAAATGATAATCCACCTTTTTCGCCAACTGAAAGTGCAATTACTAATTACCGGATGTTTGCTGGTGTTGTGGGTTTTATTTTTTCCTCCTACCCAATCGGTTCAGTGGCTGTTTTTTCTCATCCTGATTATCGCTACCGGCATCCCACATGGATCACTAGATTACTATATCGAACAATCGCAGGCTGCAATTTCGCATACCCGATTTTCTGCCTACCGATTTTTTGTTCGGTATCTCTTAAATATGTTCCTATATGCCTGTTGCTGGTATTGGTTGCCCACCGCTGCTTTTGTATTGTTCATCGGATTAACGGCCTATCATTTTGGAGAAATTGACTGGCCCTTTCATCTTCCTGGAAAGATGAATAAGCTGTTGTTTTCCGCCATCGGATTATTCTTTATTGTTTTTACTATCACCACTCATATTTCAGATACAGCTCCCCTGCTGGCTACGCTGGTAGGTAATACAATTAATGAGAAATCATGGCTACTGTATGGTCCACTTTTTTGGGCGGGCGCTACTGCCGGACTAGCCCTGATGCTTTTGCTGGTGCCCATTTATCTGTATAGCAGTGGCATAAAAGTTAGTGCGATTGCAGGATGGTGTCTGCAAACCCTTTTGTGGTGTGTGTTTATCTATAAAATGCCCCTTTTTATTGGATTTGCTTTTTATTTTGGTGCCTGGCATTCATTGTTATCTTTTAATCTTATCCGAAACCAGTTGTCACTTCCCCCCACCTATTCCGGTTGGGTGCAGTTAATTAAAAAAGCGCTGCCCTTTACCCTGCTGGCGCTGGCAGGTATTGCCCTACTTGTTTATTTTCAAATGTCTCGTTCGGAATTGAGTAGCAGTATAGCATATATTTTTATGGGAATTGCCATTCTCACCCTCCCTCACTTACAAGTGTTTACCCGTTTGGTAAGCTTTGTAAATTTTCGTTCCCCCGAACAAAAAAATCCTAGCTAGCCACTTGTGGTGAATATGAATAATATGCGGTAATTTTCGGAATGAAGGAAGCCCAATTAAAAAAATCGCTCACCCCAGTTTTACTATGGGCATTGGGCGTGGGATATGTGATTTCCGGGATGTATTTTGGCTGGAACCTCGGGTTAGCCAAAGGAGGCACCTATGGAATGCTGATAGCCATTGCCGGTGTAATTGTTTTGTATGGCTGCTTTACTTTTTCTTATGCCGAATTAGCAGGAGCCATCCCCAAAGCAGGTGGCGTATTCGATTATGCTGCCCGGGCTTTTAATAAAGAAGCTGGCTTTGTGGCCGGCATGGCTCAATGGATTGAATTTGTATTGGCGCCTCCCGCCATTGCCATTGCAATAGGTACCTATCTGCACATTAGTTTTCCGGGCATTTCGGTTTCGGGTGCCGCCATTTTAGTATACCTGATTTTTACTGGTCTAAATATTTATGGTATCCGCGCAGCAGCCAGATTCGAATTGTTGATTACCCTATTGGCGGTTGCCGAATTACTGCTGTTTGCCGCACTTACCCTGCCTCATTTTTCAGTAGCAGCCTTTTCTACAAAGTCTTTTGTGTTCGGATGGAGTGGTGTATTTGCTGCCCTGCCCTTTGCCATTTGGTTCTTCCTCGGTATTGAGGGCTTGGCCAATGTGTCTGAAGAATGTGTTCATCCGCAGCGGGATATTGTGCGCGGATTTGGCAGTGCGCTTTTTACGCTGGTAGTTCTTTGCATGCTGGTATTTTTTTCTGCAGTGGGTGTGCAGGGATGGGAGGCTATTGTGAACCTACCCGATGGATCTACCTCCGATTCTCCGCTACCACTTGCTTTGGGTAAAATTGTTTCTACTACGCATGTTTATTATCAGTTGTTGGTAGGCATCGGGCTATTTGGATTGCTGGCTTCTTTTCACGGCTTGTTGCTGGCCGGCGGACGGGCATCCTATGAAATGGGGAAAGTTGGTCAACTACCCGCATTACTGGGAAAAATACACCCAACTTTTCAAACACCCGCTACAGCCCTGGTGGTGAATGCAATTATTGGTATCGGTATTGTTCTTACCAACGCAACTGCCGAAATTATTACCCTCTCCGTGTTTGGCGCACTCACTCTTTATATTATTGCCATGCTCTCGGTGATAAAGTTAAGAAATCATGAACCCGGGTTAAATCGTCCCTTTCGAGTACCGGGTTATCCATTTACGCCTTATATTGCCTTGGTGCTGTCGGCATTCGCTTTACTGTCACTCATCTGGTACAATGCAACCCTGGCTATTGGATTTTTTTTGATAATGGGCTTTAGTTTTGTACTATATAAATGGAAATCATCATGACGAATCTATCTATTCTGGAAGCCGTTCAGGCGCATCCCGCCGGAAAAGTAAAAATTGCCGTATGTGATATCGATGGCGTTTTACGGGGGAAATATATTTCTACCGAAAAATTTCTTTCGGTGGCTTTGTCTGGACTAGGTTTTTGTGATGTAGTATTCGGTTGGGATATGGTTGACCAAGCCTATGATAATGGCAGCTTTACAGGATGGCATACCGGCTACCCCGATGCAAAAGTGGTAATCCGCCTAGAAACATATCGTACCATTCCCTGGGAAAATGATTTGCCTTTTTTTCTGGGTCAGTTTGTGAAGCCTACCGGTAAGCCACTCGAAATTTGTCCGGCACAATTGCTGCAATCTGTAATAGCACGTGCCAAAAAAGCCGGGTTCACGGCACAGTTTTCACAGGAATTTGAATGGTTTAATTTTTCCGAAAGTCCCGAAACCTTTGCTCAAAAAGAGGGTCGCGGCCTTACGCCCCTTACACCGGGTATGTTCGGTTATTCTATTTTACGCAGCACAGAAAAAAACACCTATCTCTCATCCTTGTTCAGCGGCTTATCTGCATTTCAGGTTCCGATAGAAGGATTGCATACAGAAACTGGTCCGGGTGTATACGAAGCGGCCATTCGCTATTCAGATGTGTTAACTGCCGCCGATCGCGCAGTGCTATTTAAAACTTCGGTAAAAGAAATTGCTCGGTTACATGGAGTGATGGCTACGTTTATGGCTAAAATCAGTGAGCATCTGCCGGGATGTAGTGGGCACGTTCATCAATCGCTTTGGGATGCATCTGGTAAGCAGAATTTATTTTACGATGCAAAAGATAAAAGCCACATGAGTGCGCTGATGAAAAGTTATATCGCCGGGCAACTCTATTGTTTACCACATATCTTGCCGCTGGTGGCGCCTACTATTAATTCGTATAAGCGTTTGGTAGAGGGGGCCTGGGCACCTACTACCGTAACCTGGGGCATTGATAATAGAACGGTAGCATTGCGTGCTTTACCAGGCAGCAGCAGTTCCTGTCGCCTCGAAACAAGGGTTGTAGGTAGTGATACCAATCCTTATCTGGCCATGGCTGCTTGTTTGGCTGCTGGTTTATATGGCATACAGCATCGCATGAAACTCAGCCAGCCTGCCTCTGTAGGTAATGGGTATCAGGATATCTCTAATGGTCGTTTCCCCAATTCTCTGGCTGCCGCTACTGCCATTATGAAAGAATCTTCCGTTGCCAAAGAATTGCTGGGCAAAACCTTTGTGCAACATTTTACAGAAACCCGTGAATGGGAAGTAAAGCAATATGCAAAAGCAGTTACCGATTGGGAAACCCGCCGTTATTTCGAAATCATTTAATGTAATTCAATCATTTTATGTCTGTAGTTCAATTTAATTTTCCAACCATTATCCGATTTGGTGCAGGGGCAGTTGATGAAATGCCTGCTTTCCTTTTCGAACAAGGATGCCGCCGACCTTTATTAGTTACCGATGCAACCATTGCAGCACTACCTTTTTTTAAAAAAATAGTGGTGGACTTAGAAGCGGTTGGACTAGCCGTTTCTGTTTTTCACAACATCCATAAAAATCCGGTAAAGTCCGACGTGTATGCAGGCACCGACCAATATGATGCCAATCAGTGTGACGCTGTTATTGGTTTAGGAGGTGGTGCCGCTATTGATGTTGCTCGTGCCATTGTGTTACGGGTGCATCATCGCGAGGATCTTTTTAAGTACGACGATTTGATTGGGGGTGATGTATATGTAACCGGTCCCGTTCCCCTATTTGTTACCGTACCAACCACCGCCGGCACGGGAAGTGAAGTTGGTCGTTCCGCCATTATTGCGGATGATGAAACTCATCAGAAAAAAATATTGTTCAGTCCTAAACTGCTGGCCATTCGTGTATTTGCCGATCCACAAGTAACCTTCGATTTGCCTCCTGCCATTACAGCCGCAACAGGTATGGATGCGCTTACCCATAATATGGAGGCATTGCTGGCGAAAAACTATCATCCTATTTGTGAAGGCATAGCTTTGGAAGGGATCCGATTAATTGCCGGGTCATTGGCAACTGCAGTAAATGCACCCACACTGCAATCCCGCGCGGATATGTTATTGGCTTCTATGATGGGTGCCATTGCCTTTCAAAAAGGATTGGGCGTTGTTCACTCACTGGCTCATCCCATGTCGGCATTGTTAGATACCCATCATGGGTTAGCCAATGCGGTTAATTTGCCGTATGGACTCGCATTTAATGCTGCTTGTGCGGCTGAAAAATTTGAACGGATGGCGCAGGTGTTGCCCATAGTACAAAAAGATGCTGCGGGTGTAATTGAATGGGTTCGCAACCTCAATCAGCAAATCGGTATTCCTGCCAAATTGCGCGAAGTGGGCGTTCAGGAAACTCATTTGGAAACACTGGCACAACTGGCACTGGAAGATTTTGCACATCCTAATAATCCGCAACCGGTTAGTTTGGATGATTTTCGTAAACTGTATGCAGCCGCATTCTAATGTATGAAGGATTCTATTGTTATAGGCATTACTTTTTCTACTACCCGATTTGAGTTTTATCCCCGCTGGGTAATTGGAAATGATCGGCAGATTCGTATTGTATTATTGTCGGCTCATTTATCTAATGCAGCTTTGTTAGATGAATGTGATGCGGTGGTGTTAACCGGCGGAACGGATATATATCCCTCTTTGTATAACAGCGAGCGACTCGATTATCCGCATGCGCCAAAAGATGGCTGGGATAATGCACGTGACCATTTTGAGGAAGCGATTTTCAAGCAGGCTTTGATTAAAAAAGTGCCCGTGCTTGCCATCTGCAGGGGATTGCAATTGGTGAATGCTAGCCTGGGCGGAACGTTATTGGCTGATTTAGAAGAAAGCGGAAAAAACAATCACCGCCGAATGGCCGACGCAGATGGAGAACATCTGGTGCAGCTTTCTCCGGGCTCCCAACTGGCGGGAATTGCACAAACTCAGCAGGCAATGATTAACAGTGCCCATCACCAGGCAGTTGATAGGGTAGCAGATGAATTGATGGTTAGTGGTATTTCACCTGATAATGTTATTGAAGCGCTGGAGTGGAAGGTACCTGCTAACCATGCTCCACTGCTGGCTGTTCAATGGCATCCGGAGCGGGTTGAGCAAGCAGATGCCGGTACGCTTTCAATCCCTATCAGAAATTGGTTGTTACATCAGGCACAGGTATTTCATGAAAATAAGTAAGCAGTAAAATAAGTAAACTATGGAAACGAAAGAGCTGGATGTATTGAATCCGCATAACCAACAAATCCTTGGCCACATTACCTTGGATAATTATGCAACCATTTCCGCTAAATGGACCCTTGCCAAACTAGCGCAGCCTCAGTGGTATCAGCTTCCACTTGCCGAACGAGTAGGCATATTGCAAAAGTTTCGCGAGTTATTGTTAGCTAATATCGAAAGGCTGGCAGCAATACTAACCGATGAAGTAGGCAAACCGATCAGCCAGTCGCGCAATGAAATCAATGGTGCCTGTTATCGAATTGAATGGTTAACATCTCATGCCGAACAGTATCTGGGCCCCGAGTGGATGGTTGCCGAGGGAGATACGCGTGAAAAAATTTTGTACGAACCTTTGGGTGTTGTAGCCAATATATCTGCGTGGAATTATCCCTACCTGGTAGGCATCAATGTGCTGGTGCCTGCATTGTTGGCAGGGAATGCAGTTATATATAAACCTTCGGAATTTGCTTCCCTTACCGGAATGGAAATACAAAAACTATTAATGGAAGCGGGCGTACCCTCGGCCATTATACCTATCGCGTTGGGTGCGGGTGATGTGGGGGGCTTGTTGTTAGAGTTACCACTGGA
>JAPLEI010000045.1 GCA_026391195.1 Bacteroidota bacterium
CCCCGATTCCAGGCAATGGTTTGGTTTTGCATGAGTTTTCGTGTCGCTGCTTCAAAAGTATCTTGTGCGTTACCCAAGAAGCCAATTGATAAGTAGCAGCATATCAGGAGTGTATATTTCATAAAAAGTCGTGTTGATTTACTATTGTAAGTTATGAAAGGAAAAGAAACTAATCCCGAGTTTTTAGGGGAAAGCGTTCACCAATCTAGAGGGATTCGTATCTTCCAACCAATAATTATTATGCATGGATTATCGCAAACACCTTCGTAAAGATCCCGTACTTGCGCCACTGATAGTAAATGTAAGGGAATTGCCGGGAGTACAGGTTAATATTCCAATTCGTTTAATGAGTGCCATTGTGAGTCAGCAGCTGAGTACCCAGGTGGCGGCTGTAATTTGGGGTAGGTTTTTGGGCTTGTACAATCGGCGGGAACCTTCTTGCAAGCGGGTTTTAGAAACTCCCTCGGAAAAATTACGCTCGGTTGGGCTATCGGAGGCCAAGGTGAATTATGTGAAGTCGGTGGCCTCTTTTTGTATAGAGCATACAATAACTGCAAAGCGGTTAAGCACTATGTCGGATGAGGAAGTGATTCATTTGCTTACGCAGATTAAAGGTGTGGGGGTATGGACGGTTCAGATGTTATTGATGTTTTCGTTAGGCAGGCCCGATATTTTTGCACCGGATGATGGTGGCATTCAGCAGGCAATGGCCGCTCTTTACGGACTGGATTATACAAATAAGCGCCAATTGAAAGTTAGCATGAGTGCTATTGCCGAGCAATGGAGTCCCTATCGTTCGTTTGCTTGTATTCACTTATGGGAATGGAAAGACCGTGACCGAAAAAAAGACCGTTAAGCTGAATTACGCGCTGCGTTGATGATGCCAAACATGGATCGGGTAACTAATTTCTCGAGTATTGCTCGTGTTTCGGAATCGGTGGTCGATTGCTGCAATCGATGTAAGGCATATTGCTGAATGGTTAGCAATGGCAATACAATGGTATCGCGCAATTGAATACTTGCCCGGCCGGTTTTATCTTCCTGCATCAATTCGCGACTATCACTTAGTTCGAGCACTAATTGCTGTGTGAGATCGAATTCCTGTTTAATCAACTGCCAAATGGCCCCAAATTGTGAATCGTACTGAACATTTTGGGTTAGCGCGAAATACGACTTTAGCATACTCATCATGCTATTATCGATCAGGGTTTTGAAGAACAATACATTCTTAAATAAGCTTTTCATATCTGCCCAGTAACCTTTGTCTTTCATATGTTTCAGGGCACTGCCCACTCCAAAAAATCCCGGTACATTTTGTTTCAATTGGCTCCAGCTACCTACAAAAGGTACGGCACGGAGATCTTCAAAGCGAAGTTCAGTTTGACTACCACGTTTGGCGGGCCGGCTGGCGATATTAGTTTTGCTATAATAGTTTAGGGGGCTGAATGTTTGCAGGTACGGAAGAAATAGGGGATTACTTTTAAACGATTGATAGGCGGCATAACTAACTTCCCCCAGTTCGTTTAGCAGGTTTCGCTCGTGTTGAGAGAGTTGAGGTTTTTGCGCGTTAAAAATTTCGTTACGAATTCCGGCAGAAAGCAGTTGTTCGAGATTGTATTGTGATGATTGGATGGTGCCGAAATTGGAGGTGATGGTTTGTCCCTGAATAGTTAATTGAATTTCTTCATTTTCAATCAGGCTACCTTGGGAAGCATAAAATTGGTGGGTTTTGCCTCCTCCGCGTGAGGGGGGGCCACCGCGGCCATCGAAGAAACGGGCTTTGATATTGTATTTATTAGAGATGGCGGTAAGATTTTCTTTGGCACAGTAAATGCTCCAATTAGCTTGTAGGTAGCCACCATCTTTGGTTCCATCGCTGAATCCCAGCATAATGGTTTGTTGCTGATTTCTCTGTTTCAGGTGTTCGCTATAAAGCGGGTAGCGGTAGAGCGCTTCCATAATTTTTTCTGCTTCCTGTAAATCATCAATGGTTTCGAACAGAGGAATGATGTCTACTGTTAGTTTCTGGGAATCCCATCCACATAGTGTAAACAGGGCCATTACTTCCAGTACATTTACGGCACTTTGGCAATTGCTGATGATGTAGCGATGGCAACCGGCTACTTCGTTATTTATCTGAATGGCGGCAATGGCATAGATACTTTCGAGGGTATCTCGGGCTATTCCGGGTTCGAACAGTTCGGCTTCTAGTTGTCCGTGCAGGCTTCCCAGCCAGGCTATTTTTTCTGTGTCGGGCAGTGATGCATAATTGTCTGGCAGAATGCGGGAATAAGATTTTTGTTTACACTGGCGATCCAGATCGAGTAATACCTGAGTATGAATTCGACTGTCTTGCCTAATATCTAGGGAGGCAAAATGGGTGCCGAAGATGCGTACTTTATTTATCAGGTTATCGAGTTGGGGTAGGTAGAGTGAATGGTGGTATTGAACAATAAGATCCCGGATGGCAGAAAGTTTTTCCAGGAAACTGGTTTTTGTGATGCGATCTGCTTCTGTGGGTCGGAAAACATTTTCATAAAGAAGCGACTCTACTTCTGTAACCAAATGTTCAACATTAGAGAACGTAAGGCGGCGTTTCAGTTTACGAATATCGCGATAATAACATACGATTATGGCGCTGCGCAGTGCTTCTGCTACTTTTCGGGTAGTGGCGGCATCTACAAATGGGTTGCCATCCCGATCTCCTCCTGGCCAAAAGCCCAATTGAATAAAGGGATTATCGCCATTATATTCGCCTTCAAAAATTTCTTGGTTAATGAAGGAATAAATATTTCCGATTGAGTGGTAAAAGATATTTTCTAAGCACCACATCAGGTTAACTGCTTCGTCGTAGGGGGTAGGTTGTTTTTTATTGAAGAAGGGCGTAAGGCCTAGCTGTTGGATATAGGAGTTGATGGTTGGGAAATCGTTTTTACTGATGGCATCTTGCATGTCGTGAATAATTCCCAGCACAGTACCGGGATAAAACTGGGTGGGATGTGCGGTTAATACGATGCGAACAGAGAACTTTTTCAGTTTATTTTTGAGGGCTTGGGTTTTACCGGAAAAAGTGGCTTCATTTAACAAAGCGGTAAGTGTGCCCGGCCCATATATGTTATTGATACTGGTAAATGCGGCATCTTCAATGGCATCGAATAAAACCACCTGCCGTTCTACGTATTGGGTAAATTTGAACAGGCGATTTAGTTTTTCGGCATTGGTGGAAACCTGGGTATGTTTGGCAAAAAAGTGGTCGATAATTTCGGTGGCACTTTTTCCTTCTTCCATCCCTTCTTTACAGGATTGAAGCAATAGGGGAAGTAGGGCGCCTACATTGGCAATGCCGGAGAAGGGGAGTGCAGCAAAGAGGCTGTTATAGATGATGTATTTGTCGGCTACATTTCTTTTAAACTGTTGAATATATTGAGAGGAGGGCATAAGTGGTTGGTTGTGAATGCGCAGGGTGATTCTGCGGTGGTTTCGGTGCTTAAAGATAGCCTGAAAAAAAATAGCCGGAAAGAGCGTCCGCAAAATCAACTCCTGCAACTTTTGGAAAGTTCAGAACTTTCCAAAAGTTCTGAACTTTCCAAAAGCTTAGGTTATCATTTTTTTTAATGCGTTAAACTCTTTTAGTTTCTGGTAGTCTAAAACTTTGGCTTATTTTTTGCCCTATTTTGTTCCATGCACCCCAACGACTCCATTTTATTGCAGTGGTTCCACTCCCCCGAAACTCGGGAAAAGGGCTATACTGCCATAATTGCCAAGTACCAGGAGCCACTCTACTGGCACATCCGTCGTTTGGTAATTGCCCACGCAGATGCCGATGATGTGCTGCAAAATGTGCTGCTAAAAGCCTGGAAAGGGCTGGATAATTTTCGGGAAGAAAGCCATCTCTATACTTGGCTATACCGCATTGCCACCAACGAATCCATAAGTTTTCTGGCGAAGGAAAAGCGCAGGGGTATGGTAAATATGGATGAAGAACTGGCAAATTCTTCAGCAATTAGTCAATTGCAGGCAGAACCCCATTTCAATGAGGCGCAAATTGAATGGAAATTGCAACTGGCCATCCAACAACTACCTGAAAAACAACGCATTGTATTTAATTTGCGATATTTTGATGAGATGAATTATCACGATATGAGTGAAGTTTTGCAAACCAGCGAGGGGGCTTTGAAGGCCAGTTATCACCATGCAGTAAAAAAACTAGCCGAAATGATTAAAAATTTTTAAACCCTGTCGACTTTCAGTTGTCTATACTCTTTGAAGATGGAAGAAAAGAATCCCATATTACAGGAATTACAGGAATTGACACCCGGATTAACCTGGCCCTCAAAGGGTATGCCCTTTCAGGTGCCAAATGGGTACTTTGAGGCATTGCCACACCGTTTACAGGCAGTAATGGATCCAGTATTACCAATAGGGGAACTTGGAAGCGGCAAACCTTTTTCAGTTCCCGATAACTATTTTCAGCAGCTCAGTAAACGAGTTTTGGATCAAACTCAATCAACCACAGCTGCAGGTAATGGTCGTTTGTTTCCCCTTTTTTACAAAAAAATTGTATCCTATGCTGCTGCTGCAACAATTGGGGGCGTATTAGTAGCCGCCGCATTTCTGTTTACCGATAGCCGCCCCAATCGCATGCCGTTGCAAACCAACGTAACTGTGTCGGCCCTTGAGCCTTCTCTTGCACCTCACACTATTTTAGCACCAGAGAATGAAGTATATCGGGAGATAACTAAAAAAATGCAAGGGGTGAGTGATGAAGAAATCAATCGCTATATAGAAGAAACTGCTTCCACCGAAACCATCGAATGGGTGCCAGAAGAAATGAATTAACCAATATGAAGCTATCGCCATATCATAGTATCCGTAAAAGTTTTATTATCCTTGCTTTTGTGTTGGTGTACTTGACGGGTCATGCACAGAACCCACCGCGCGGAGAGCGCCTCGCCAGATTACAGGGATTGAAAATTGAATTTATCAATCGATACCTGAAACTTACTTCTGCAGACTCAGGTTTCTGGCAGGTGTATACTCCTTACAATATGGAAATGCGCAAGGCTAAGTTCAATAGTATGGATGATATCATTGGTATGGAAGAACAGGTATTAACTATCCGCAAAAAATATCAGCCCGAGTTTAGAAAAATTTTAGTAGCCGAAGATCGGGTTCAGAAAGTATATACCATCGACAGAGAGTTTAATAAATTGGTAAGGGAGGAAATGCAAAAACGAGCCGACAAAATACGTCAGTAATTTAGAAGCGACTATACAAAGGGGTTTGTATATCATGATAAAACAGAAAGGTTCTGTGGTCGGTAGCTGCTTCCTCCCACCATTTTTTTCTCCACTCCATCGCCCTTCTTCCATCCAAATCGTATTTGGCAATGAATTTGTTTTTTAACTGCTGCAACTGTGGGGCTTCATCTCCTCCAAAAAAAGCAGTTTTGCCATCGCTTGTAATGCTAAATACCTGATGAAATAAGCTATGACCCCCAGTAACCTGATAATGAATATACTGATCAATCCATCCTGCTTCCTCTTCCAGCCAAACTACCCGGCTATATTCCTCTAATAAGCTTACATATTCCGGTTGATACGAGGCGGATGACCTGCTCATTGCCAGTTCAAATTCTCTGCGCTGGCAATAGTAAGTAGCATAAGGGAAACTAATGAATCGCTCATTGCCATCCTTGCTCGGGAAACTGATGCCGCCAGCATGATCGCGGTGTAAATGACTTAACAAAACTTTGGTAACCTGGTGAGGCGCAATGCCAGCCTGCTCTAAGTTCCGGTGTATAAAAGGAATACCGGCTTCATCACAAAATCCCAATCCCGTATCCAATAAAATCACTTCTTTGTCTATTATTACTACAAAGGGTTGAATTTCTACCAGTAAACTACCGCGGTTTCTTTCTGATAACAAATCGGCTTCTTTGTCAAAAGGGATAAACTGTTTAGAAGCATCTATTGTAAAACTTCCTTCCGAAAGGGGGATTATTTGCATGCTGCAAAACTAATGGAAGCGTTTATTTATCGCAAAACCATTTGTCGATCTGCGTCTAATCGCAACAAAATAAAAAGCAAAATGGTAAAGGTTAGCAGAGAGGAACCTCCATAGCTAACCAACGGAAGGGGAATGCCAACTATGGGGAATAATCCAATCGTCATGCCAACATTAACGGCTATATGAAAAAACAGGATACTGGCTACCGAATAAGCATACACCCTGCTAAATGTACTTCGTTGGCGATCGCCCATCTGTATAATCCGAAATAGTAGAAAAAGATATATGCCCAGAAATAAACAGCACCCCGCAAATCCAAACGCTTCACCTAATGATGTAAAAATAAAATCGGTATGCTGTTCCGGAACATATTTGCCTCGGGTTTGCGTTCCTTTTAAAAATCCTTTTCCGGTAAATCCGCCTGAGCCAATGGCAATTTTACTTTGTCGTACATTATAATCATCTGGCTTTTTCGCCGGCCGCTCTTTGCCTTTGCGTGCAGATTTTTGGTTCAAGCTGCAATCATAATCTCTCCCTACCATGCTATAGATTCGGGTACTCTGATAACACTCCAGCACATTATTAAATATATAGGGCACTAATAGTCTTTGGGTTCCCACACAAAAGATCCAACAGGCTGCCACAATTTTAATGATGCTACGATTTCTGCGGATGGATTTTCGCAACAGGTATAAAATTCCTCCAGCTAGCAAAGTGAGCAAGGCCGCCAATAAATTAGGCTCAACGGTTAATGATGCAATTACTAACACACCGAATGAAATGGCTATAATCAGAATCTGTGCAGGCATTCCTTCCCGATACATAGGGATAAGAAATGCAGTGTACACCAGTGCAAGTCCTAATTCGTGTTGTAAAATAGACAAAGCAGCTGGCAATAAAGCGATTGCAGTAGCCAATAACTGTGACTGGGTTTTTTTGAAAACAGTCTCTGGTCGAGAGAGATATTTGGCCAATGCCAGGGCGGCAAAAATTTTGCAAAGTTCGGCAGGTTGCAAATTAAACCCTCCACCTAAGGGTATCCAGCTTTTTGAGCCATTGATATTTTTGCCAATTACAAAAGTTGCCAGCATCAGCAAAATTCCAAAGGCATACAGCAAATTAGCTAAAGCTGTAAATAGTTTGCTGTCGGTTAGCAGGATAAACATGCCCACTACTGCACAAAAGGCGGCAAATAAAATTTGTTTGCTATAATTGGTTTTACCCGAAAACAAAGTGCTCATCCAATTTCCATCGGCCCGGTATTCAACCATAAAAATGCACAGTATCCCGATAGCCACTAAAGCAGCGTACAACCAAACAATGGTCCAGTCAATCCCTTTTGATAATGTATTGTTTTGCGTGGCCATACTAACTGATTGTGTACTTTTTTTTCTTTTCGCCGGTTTTTGGGATTATCGCTTCCTTGGGAGTTGATTTTTTGGGCACTGCAGGTGTATTTGGAATAATGGGTTGTTCTATGCCAGATGCCTCCTCGGCAGCTTTTTCTATAGACTCTTGTAGTAATCTCTGTTGCTCTAAACGGCTCTCCTTAAGTTGTTTTAAAGAATCATTTTTGGCCATTTCCAGACGCATCAGTTTGGGGATCAGATTTTTGTTTACCATGGTGGTATATTTCTCTTTTCTTTCCGTTCCGCTGATAGAATCTTTCAGATATTTCTCAATCAATAAGCTGGCAATGGGAGCAGCTGCCCAAGCACCCTGTCCGGCATTTTCACAAATTACGGCGATGGCTATTCGCGGATTATCTTTCGGCGCAAAGGCACCAAAAAAAGAGTGGTCCTGTTGTTTTTCTACTCGTCCATTCACTTTCGCAGAATTTTCTACAGTCCCTGTTTTTCCGCAAACAACAATACCGGGTACTGCTGATGCTGCTGCAGTTCCATATTCCATTACGGCCTGCATGGCATTTTGCTCTGCCTCGTATACTTTTTCAGGGATGCGCGCATCGGCTAATCTCTTTTGCTTAAAGGGGGTAAGCAAATCGTCTGGGTCGCCGCCCTCGATTGAATCAATCAAATGTGGGATGTAGTACCAGCCTTTATTTGCTATGATGGTCATTACGTTAGCCATTTGTAGCATGGTGGTATTTACTTCTCCTTGTCCTATTGCATTGGAAATGATATTACATGGAAAAAATTTCTTACCGTAAACTTTATGGTAGTAAGCTGAAGTAGGTAATAATCCCCCTCTCTCTGATGGCAGATCTATTCCAAGTTTTTTCCCTAAGCCAAATGAAAGCGCATAAGAATTAAACACATTAAGGGCGCTATCAGTTGTTTCGTATTTTGACTGGTCGAGCAATTTTTTATAAACGGTAGAGAAGTAAGTATTGTCACTATGGGCCACCGCTTCTTTAAAGCTGAAAGTGCCTTTGTCTAAACATTTTGGTTTGCCGGTTCCGCATCCGGTAAAATATCCTCCACAGGTAACACTAAATCGCTCATCAATTACTCCTTCGGAAAGTCCAATCATACCTACAATTGTTTTAAAAGTAGAACCCGGGGAATAATTATTTTGGATAGCCCGATTATTGAAGGGTTTTCGGGGATCTGCCAGCAGGTCGGCAAAATGTTTTCTTCGCTGATTGCCCGTTAAATAGTTGGGGTCGAAAGTGGGCGCACTTACCATGCAAAGAATGCCACCGGTTGCAGGGTCGATGGCAACCACACTACCCACCTTGTTGGTCATCAGTTCTTCCGCCATTTTTTGTAATTCTACATCCAGCGAAGAGAAAACATTTTTACCGGCTACGGCAGCCGTATCATATAATCCTTTCTCATATTCACCCTGCAGGCGGCTTTTGTTATCTCGAATATAGTTTTTCACGCCACGTTGTCCCATCAGCACTTTCTCATAGGTTCTTTCCAATCCTGTTCTGCCAGCAAAATCCCCCATTTGATATCCTTCCTCTTTGTGTACCCGCAAGAAGCTGGTATCTACCTCATCAATATATCCTAGTAAATGCCCAGCTGCGTGGAAGGGATAATTTCTTACAGAACGTTCCGTAAGCGTGAAGCCGGAAAATTTATATAAGTTCTCGTTTAGGCGGGCGAACATTTCAGGACTTAACATTGGCTCAAAAATACCCGGACGAACCATCCCGGTTTTAGTGATGATATCCCGCATCCGCTTTTTAAATTCAATAGAATCAATTTTCAATAAAGAACAAAGCCCTACCGTATCGGTTCCCTTACTGTCTATTGGAATAACCACCAGGTCGTATATGATTACATTTTCTAAAATCGGCTTTCGTTTCCGGTCGAAAATGATTCCGCGGTCGGGGTAGATAACTTTTTTGAAAAGCGCATTATTTTCGGCTGCCAGCTTGTATTTGGTAGAAAATAATTGCAGGTTGGCCAATTGCAGGATAATAACCAATATTACTGCAGCAAAAATGATTTGAATAATTCCTCCTCTACTTTGGTTGAATACCGGCATATTTTCTGTTCAGAGAACCTTTTTATTGTTGTTGCAAAATTGACGAAATGATTTGCATTTTCAAACTAGTAATCAAAAAATGAAAACGTTTATAAGTTGCTAGATATTATTTTATAGCTCTTTGTTTTTCTCTTCTCGGTATCAGCAGTTCGGCAATTAGTATGAGGAGTAGGCTAACAGCGGAAGTTCCGGCCACCTTTCCCATAAAGTACAGGAAGTTGCCAAATTGCAGCCACTCAATCAGCACCAAATAACTATGATGCAGCAAAATAAGCACAACCGCATACGTAATAAAGGGTGCCCACCCCATGCTTTTATGCCCGGGTTCCATATAGCCGGCTTCTGCGGTTTCCTGCGCCAGCAGCAGTTTCAGCAAAAAAGGTCGCAAAAAAGCAATCGCCACACAGGGAGCAGCATGTAAGCCAGGGGTTCCGGTAAAATAATCGAGGGTAAGACCAAATATAAATGCCAGCAATAATAGCCAAATACGCGGAATTCCGATCGGAAGCCAGAGGATATACAGAAAATAGATGTAGGGAACGATAAATTGGTGTAATGGTGAAATCGTGTTCAGCACGAACACCTGCAATAGGATGAAAAAAACAAATCGGATGCTATGTTTGATGATGGGGTTCATTGCCGGGTTGGGGTAGTTTGTTCCAGAGATAGCTGCTCTTTATATCTCACATTCTCTATCAGATAAACGTACTGAATATTAAAAAAGTTTACCGCTGTTTTTATTGTGAGCGAAAAGAAATTACTCTCCGATTCAGACCGAATATCCGCAACAGTACCCACCATCAACCGGGAGGGGAAGTTGGCTGAGTAATTACTGGTTAATACCGTATCGCCTTTTTTTATTACAGAACTCTTGGGAATATTCCGCAATGTTAGATAAGAGGGGTCAGCTCCATCCCATTCTAAGCTTCCGGTTACGGCATCTTTTTTCAACATGGCACTAACCTTGCTATTGCGGTGGAGTAAGCTCATTACACGACTGATATTAGGACCAGCTTCTACTACTACACCCACAATGCCTTGCGGAGAGGTTACTGCCATTCCCTTTTGCACTCCCTGTGCAGATCCTCTTTCAATAGTAAGAAAATTGTTTTGGAGGGTTATCGTATTTCCAATTACATGTGCCGGCAGAAAAGTATATTTTCTCATGCTGCCTACTGAATCCCTTGCTGTACTGTCTATTGTAACTAGTCGGGTGGAAGCTGTATCAATATAATTATTGTTCAACTCATTTCTCAGCCGGGCATTTTCTTCCGTTAACATTCGATTGGTTTCCCGCAAGGAGAAATATTGCCGAACACCGCTGTATTGCTGATTTACTTTGCCAGTTACTTCATTGGCTGCGGTAGAAAAAAAGGTTTCATGACTTTTACTACTTCTGCTTAAAAGAACAATACATAGTATCTGCAAAATCAGGAAGCAGATAAACGTAAAGTATCGCTGTATAAAAAGTAGGATGTTTCTCAAAGCCTGTTAAATATAGCAATCGTAAAAAAAGTATGAAATTAATTGTATGAAAAATCGCCATACAGCGTTTCGCTGAAACAGCCGCCTATCGCATGATGAAGGGGAATCGCTGATAGTTTTTTAATGCAAGACCGGTACCACGCACTACGCTTTTCAGCGGATCGTCTGCAACATGCACCGGCAGTTTAATTTTGGCACTTAATCTTTTGTCGAGCCCACGCAGCAAAGCACCTCCACCGGTAAGATACAGGCCCCGCTTATAAATATCGGATGCCAGTTCGGGTGGCGTAGTTTCCAGTGCTTTTAAAATGGCTTCTTCTATTTTGAAAATACTTTTATCCAGGGCTTCGGCAATTTCCTGATAGCTTACCATGATTTGTTTGGGAATTCCGGTAACCAAATCTCTACCATTAACAGGAATATCTTCTGGAGGATTTTCTAAATCTTTCAAAGCTGCGCCCACGTTTATTTTTATTTGCTCCGCAGTACGTTCTCCAATTAGCAAACTGTGGTATCTACGCAGCGCTTCCATAATGTCGGCTGTAAATTCATCACCTGCAATCCGAATACTCTGATCGCAAACAATACCTGCTAAGGCAATTACGGTAATGCCGGTTGTTCCTCCGCCAATATCAATAATCATATTGCCTACCGGTTCTTCTACATCAATCCCAATTCCCAGTGCGGCAGCCATAGGTTCGTGAATCATATAAACTTCTTTGGCACCTGCTTGCTCAGCACTGTCGCGCACCGCTCTTTTTTCTACTTCTGTAATGGAGGAAGGAATACAAATCACCATTCTCCAGGCCGGAGGAAAAAGTGGCTTCTTTGGGTAAATCATTTTAATCAACTCCCGTATCATCAATTCTGCAGCATTAAAGTCGGCAATTACTCCGTCTTTCAAAGGCCGAACTGTGCGAATACTTTCATGGGTTTTCTCGTGCATCATCAATGCCTTTTTACCTACGGCCAGCACTTCCTTCATGTTATTGCGATTGAGCGCAATAATTGAGGGTTCGTTAACTACTACTTCATCGTTATGGATAATCAGGGTATTGGCAGTACCCAAATCCATGGCTATTTCCTGGGTAAAAAAGTTAAATAATGACATGTTGTATGTGAGATTCTCTGTAAAGTTGAAATTAGATTACAAAGGTGGTTGAAAATAACCGAATCACAAAGGGTAAATCCTTATTTTTAGCGGGTTTCACACAACTATAGCGAATGCGTTAAAATTCGTACCCAATGTCTTTTCTGTAATACATCCCCTCAAACTGAATTTGTTCTAAGGTAGCAACCGCATGTTGCACTGCTTCGCCCAGCGTATCTCCAAAAGAAGTAACCGCCATTACCCGCCCGCCTGCTGTAACCAAACCCTCGTTGGCCTGTGCTGTTCCCGCATGAAATACCAGTGTTTGCGGGTGTTTGGGAGCTAATTCCCAACCAGTAATCGGAATGTTTTTAGCATAGGCACCAGGGTATCCACCACTCACCGCTACCACCGTAGCAGCTTTTTTATCGAAGAACGAAATATTGGTATCGGCCAGGGTTCCATTGTCCATCGCTGCAAGCAGCGCTACCAGGTCGGTTTGCAGCAGTGGCATTACCACTTCCGTTTCCGGATCACCCATGCGGCAATTGTATTCAATTACCCAGGGTTCGCCTTGTACATTCATTAATCCAAAGAAGATAAATCCTTTGTAGGTAAGCTTTTCTGCCCGAATGCCTGCAATGGTGGGTTCTATTATGCGATGGGTAACCTTATTCCAAAACAGCTCATCCATAAAGGGTACCGGACTAATACAACCCATTCCGCCGGTGTTGAGACCTGTATCACCTTCCCCTATACGTTTATAATCTTTTGCATGACCAATTATCTGGTAGTTTTCTCCATCGGTTAGCACAAAAACACTCACTTCAATTCCGGTTAAAAATGCTTCTATCACTACTTTACTGCCAGCTTCCCCGAATTGCTGTTCCCGGATCATTTGTTCAAACGAGCGCAGGGCCTCCTCGTGGGTATTGGCGATTACTACGCCCTTTCCGGCGGCAAGTCCATCCGCTTTTACCACTATCGGCAGGCTATGTTCCCGGATATAAGCTTGCCCTTCTGCATAGGTTTCAGCAGTAAATTCGGCATAAGGTGCAGTGGGAATGCCGTGGCGCTGCATAAATTGTTTGCTGAAAGCCTTGCTGCCCTCCAACTGGGCGGCCGCTTTAGAAGGACCCACCACAATCATTCCATGTAGTGCTTCATCCTGCTGAAAAAAATCGTAAATCCCCTTTACCAAAGGCTCTTCCGGACCCACTACCAGCATGTCTATCTTATGGTTGATACAAAGGGCACGAATGGCGGGAAAGTCGGTAACCGAAACGGGCAGGTTGGTGCCTACTTGGGCAGTGCCTGGATTACCGGGTGCTATGTATAATTCGGTACAGTGCGGACTGGCAGCCATTTTCCAGGCCAATGCATGTTCACGACCACCTGAACCTAATAATAAAATATTCATTTGCTAAACCTATTTGCTGGCGAAGGTAATACGGGATGTTGGATTGTGTTTATGCTTCAGTACTTTCTTCCATACCTACATATCTTTTTTCGGGTAGTCTGCGAGATACCAGCATGTATAAAACTATAAATCCACACATGATGCCAAAAAACAACCAATAGTAACGGGCACCGGTATAATGCGAAAAGAATCCACCATTAGAAATGCTATTATTTACCAGACTTACAAAAAGGTTACCCGCCGAAATACCCAGTAAATACAGGGCACTCATGGTACTTTTCATAGATTTTGGGGAGTGGGTATAGGCATATTCAAGGCAAGTAACCGATACCAGCACTTCCGCAGCTGCCAATATTAAATATGCCAGAATTTGCCAAATCACAGAAGGATGAAAACCCTGATCAATCTTCTCCTGTAAAAGAGCGATGATTACAAAAGTGAGGGCCGTAAGCACCAAGCCCGCCCCAATTTTTTTCAGGGGAGTCACTTTCAGACCTGCCTTTTCAATAGCGGGGAATATGAAATAGGTAAACACCGGAATCATACCAACCAGAAAAATCGGATTAAAAGTTTGTACCTGTTCGGTGAGTAATTCGTATCCGAATAAGTTCCGGTCTAATTTTGCGGCCTGCAACACCCATTCCGACAAATTCTGGTCCCATAAAGCCCAGAAAATAGGGGTGAATGCAAAAATCATTAAAATGCGGTAAACAGCCTGTACCCCATCAATGGCAGATTCGGAAAACTGATATTTTTTGCCCAGTTCTACCCAGAAAGTGTTTCCAGCTTCGGCAACTACGGGTTTTTTCCGAAAAACAGAAAGTATTCCTTCCCAAATAGCGGCACTTGTTATGGAAATAAAATTTTCCCGCTTATATCCAGATGGGGGCACCCGAACATATTTATCCCTGCCCATCCAAAAAATAACAGTAGCCACCACCATCAGAATTCCCGGAATGCCGAAGGCGATTTTGGCTCCATAATGCTTATAAATGAGAGGTATTAAGGCGGTAGCCACAATGGACCCGGTATTAATGGTAAAGTAAAACCAACCATACATTTTACTCAGCAGGTGTTCATTCGATTTGTCGAACTGGTCGCCCACATTTGCCGACACGCAAGATTTTATTCCTCCCGCAGCAACGGCAATCATTATTAAACCCAAAGAAAAAAGAGATAAGTTTTCTGTATTCAGTGCTACCATCAGATTTCCGGCAGCATATAGCATGGATACATATAATATCACCCGGTATTTACCCAAAAACCAGTCGGCCAGAATACCCCCCACCAACGGCATAAAATAGGCCAAGGTTACAAAAAGGTGCGATAATTCGTTGGACTTAGCTTCTGCTACAGCCTGTAATTCGGGGTTTTGGGTGGGGTTAAAAAATTGTGCAACCAGAAAAGTGGTCATAATCGCCCGGATACCATAAAAACTGAAACGCTCCGCCGCTTCATTACCAATAATGTAAGGAACCGCTGCCGGCATGCCAGTTTTTTTTACTTCGGGTTGCATATCAGTCATAAGTTGTATTTTGGGACTTAAAGATATTGGAAAAATCTGCCGGAAAAGCAATCTTCCGGTTACGCTTTCCATCATGCAAAATAATTGTGCTATGTCAACTCCCAAAAAATCGTTTCAACCCTTTGTGGCGCCGGAATCTCAAATGAAGGAGCTTACCGTAAAATCGATACTGGTAGGTAGCTTATTTGGAGTAATCTTTGGTGCTTCTACTGTATATCTGGCCCTGAAAGCAGGTTTAACGGTGTCGGCATCTATTCCTATTGCGGTAATTGCCATTACACTTGGCCGCAAATTTTTAAAAACAACCATCCTCGAAAACAATATTATACAAACCACCGGTTCTGCGGGTGAGAGTATTGCCGCCGGGGTGGCATTTACTTTACCGGGCTTTTTGTTTCTATCATCCCCCAGCAGCGCGGAGTATTTCAACTACCTAACCATTTTAATTCTGGCTATAGTAGGTGGATTACTGGGCACCTTATTAATGATACCCTTGCGAAAAGCATTGATCGTAAATGAACACGACACCCTTCCTTACCCCGAAGGCACCGCTTGTGGGGATGTGTTGAAAGCCGGAGAAAAAGGAGGCGATTTTGCCCGTACCGCATTTTGGGGATTGGGCGTTGCTTTTGCCTACGCCTTGTTGCAAAAAGTATTGCATGTAATTGCCGAAACTCCTTTTTATGCTACCCGTCAGATCAATAAATTTTTCCCCTCTGCCAAGGTTTCCGGAGAAATTACTCCCGAATATTTAGGCGTGGGGTATATTATTGGACCAAAAATAGCTGGCGTATTGGTTGCCGGTAGTGTGTTAAGCTGGATGGTATTTATCCCGCTCATGAGCACCCTGGTTCCGGGAGAAATAATAGCCCAACAGCTGGTTAAGCTGGGTTATCTGGTTGATATTGCAAAAGCAGGCGGTAAGGGCGGATGGGATCCCATCACAAAAACTTTTGCGGATTATTCCAGCGCCATCTATTACGCCTTTGTTCGGCAAATAGGAGCCGGTGCCGTGGCAGCAGGGGGTATCATCACCCTGATAAAAACCATCCCTACCATTGTAAAATCAGTAAAAGGCAGCATGGAATCCCTGAAGGCAGAAGGCACTGCGCAACAAACAACCGTATTGAGAACGGAAAAAGACCTGAGTTTAAAAATTGTTGGTTTTGGCAGTTTAGGTTTGGTAGCGCTGATTACCTTTCTTCCACAAATTCCTGGTGATAGTATTGTACAAAAATTATTGGTAGGCGTGCTGGTTTTATTGTTCGGCGCCCTTTTTGTAACGGTGGCATCGCGCATTGTTGGATTAATCGGTTCGTCGAATAGTCCCATAAGCGGCATGACCATCGCTACCGTAATGGGTACCAGTTTAATATTTTTGGCAGTGGGCTGGACGGGTCAGGCATTTGAGCCACTGGTGTTAGTAGTGGGCGGTATGATATGTATTGCTGCAGCCAATGCAGGAGCAACCTCGCAGGATTTGAAGAGTGGATATATTGTAGGATCCACCCCCCGCAATCAGCAGATTGCTCTATTTGTAGGGGCTATTGTTTCTTCGATAGTTATTGGCATAACGGTAAAGTTTCTCGACAGACCTTCGGCTGAAATGATGCAGCAAGGAATTCAGCATGCAATCGGTACTGAAAAATTTCCTGCACCACAGGCTACTTTGATGGCAACATTGATAAAAGGTATTCTTTCTCAAAACCTAGACTGGCAATATGTTGTAGTAGGCGTTTTTCTGGCGGTTACCATTGAACTCTGTGGAATAAAAGCATTGAGTTTTGCCATTGGGGTGTATCTGCCCTTGGCAACTACCTTGCCGATATTTATTGGTGGCGCGATTCGTGGGTTGGTAGAGTATCGTCAGAAAAAAGAATCAACTGAACTAAGCCCCGAGGAAGAGGAGTTGGGTAAGGGCAATTTATTTGCTACCGGACTGGTGGCTGGCGGAGCAGTGGCAGGCGTTTTGATAGCCTTTTTGGCGGGCTCCACTTCGGGTGAAAAATGGCTGGCTCAGATTTCACAAGAAGAGCACTTGGTAGATTTATTCGGAAAGGGAGGCTACTTTTTACTGGGAACCGTATTTTTTGCTTTGATGGGGCTGATATTATATCGGGTAGCCCGGAAAAAATAGCAGCGGGATAGTTTCGAATAGTTGTATGCCAAACTTTTAACAAATTGCCAAACGAATCATTTTAAACGTTTGGAACTTCTCTGTGTCTATTATTGAAATCAATGGCCATGCGCAAATCTTTTCATGTACCGGTAGGGATAGTTGGCCTGCTGGCTTTATTATTTTGGGCCTTCACTCCACCTTCAACCGATCCGATTAAAGAGTCTATTAAGATGCCCTATAAAAAAATGGGGCTTACGAAAGAACAGGCAGCCGCTCATTTATTGAGTCGGTTTACCATGGGGGCTACTCCGCAACAAGTGAATCAAGTGGTAGATAAGGGCCTGGAAAATTGGTTTGCCGAACAACTGAATGGGCAGTTGCCAGAAGATGACCTTTTGCGCAGATTGCCGGAAGCCAATTATCCCGCACTCAAAATGAGTAACGAAGCCATTGTTGCCCATTATGCGAATGCAGCACAGGCATTGCGACTTGCTGTAAAAAATCAATTGGTAAGCCGCGACTCCCTTCAGCTGTTAAGTAAGCCGGAATACCGGGCACAGTTGCAACAGTTGATGAAGCAGCAAGGGCTTGAACCTTTACAGGAATTGAACCGGCAACTGATTAATCAGAAAATTATCCGGGCTGCATATAGTCCCAACCAATTACAAGAAGTATTGGCCGATTTTTGGTTCAATCATTTCAACGTTTCTCTTAGCAAAGGGGCCAGTCAGCAATTTGTACTTACCTATGAACGCGATGCGGTTCGGCCTTATGTTATGACTAATTTTTACGAATTATTGATTCATACCGCACAACACCCTGCCATGCTGGAATTTTTAGACAATGCAGGAAGTGTTAGCAATAACAATGAAGGGTCGCGGATGCGCGAACAATCGGCTGCTGCCAAAAGAGTAAAACAACGAATAGAAAAAATGGCGGCGGATACCAATAATCCCCAACAGGCCGCCATGCAACAAGTGTTGGCAAGAACGAATATGCAGGGCTTGAACGAAAACTATGCAAGAGAGGTAATGGAGCTGCACACTTTGGGTGTGGATGGAGGATATTCTCAGCAGGATGTAACCCAGGTTGCCAAGGCACTAACTGGATGGTCGGTAAGGCCGCTGGCAAAAGATGGACCTGCTGCCCAATTGATGCAAGCGGCCGGACCCTTAGCAAATCGCGCTAACAAAGACAATGTTACTATCAACGACTTTTTGTTCAGAGCCAACCGGCATGATGAGGGAGAGAAAACAATTCTCGGAAAAAATTATCCTGCCGAAGGAGGCTATCAGGAAGGAGTGCAGGTATTGCAACAACTCGCTGTACATCCGGCTACCGCCACATTTATTTGCAAAAAGCTGGCTATTCGTTTTGTGAAAGACACGCCAACAACCCTGCTGGTAGACCAAATGGCGGCCACTTTTTTAAGGACTGGTGGAAATATCCGTGCGGTAATGGTAACTATGGTTAATCACCCCGATTTTTGGGAGCCTGCTGCATTACGGGAAAAGGTAAAATCACCTTTTGAACTTGCCATCAGTGCTATACGTGCCACTGGTGCAGAAGTGATGCAGCCTTTTCAAATAAATAACTGGATTACAAAAATGGGGCAGCGGCTTTATTATTATGCAGCACCCACCGGATTTCCAGATCGGGCAAATTTTTGGATCAATACAGGCTCATTATTAAATAGAATGAATTTTGGAATGGCATTTGCCACCGGAAAAATTCCCGGGGTTAAACTGGATTTGGGAGCTCTTAACAATCACCACGAACCCGCTAGCGCCGAAGAGGCATTGCAGGTATATAGCAATTTGCTTTTACCCCAGCGGGAGCAGGCAGAAAATGTACGACGCCTATCTGCACTTTTGAATGAAAATGGAATAGATGAAAAAATTCAACAGGCCGCCAGCAAACAAACAACTGAAATAACCGAAGAAGTTGATGGTATGATGAATGAGCAAAAACAGCCGGCGCGGAGAAATGCAGGTGCTGCAAGAAACATGGATGCAATGCCCGGCAATAATGGTATGCTGCAACAGGTTACCGGCATTATCATTGGCTCTCCGGAATTTCAGCGCAGATAGGAAGTAACTCTTTTAAAAACCGATTAAAAATATTTCAATGATACCCAGAAGAGCATTCATGAAGTCGGGAGCTATTGCACTTTTTGCAGCCGGCTTTCAGGGAGGTATTCCCGGATTTTTACTGCGGGCTGCCGGAGCTGAAACAACCGGAAAGGGAGCGAATAAAAAGAAAGTATTGGTGTGCATTTTTCAAAGAGGAGCCATGGATGGACTAATGGCGGTTACCCCTTTTACCGATCCGGCAATGCGTACTCTACGGCCGGGATTATTTATGAGCCCTGCAGAAAAAGAAGGCAAAATCATTGACTTAGACGGGAAATTTGGCATGCATCCTTCCTTACAATCTTTATATCCATTTTTTACCGATGGCCGACTTGCCGTAGTGCATGGAGTAGGGAGCCCTAATACTACCCGCAGCCATTTTGATGCCCAGGATTATATGGAAAGCGGCACCCCTTTTAGTAAGAGTACCCAAAGTGGATGGCTGAACCGCGCCGTAGGAAAATTGCCCGAAGCACATTCCCCCTTTCGGGCGGTTAGCTTAACAGCTGCCTTGCCCAGGTGTTTATATGGAGATCAAGAGTCGCTGGCTATTGCAGTTTGCAGTACAGGTGCGTGGAAACCCAATGGCAGCGCGTGTTGCAGCCGGATCTTTTGAACAACTATATGATGTAACCACCAGTGAACTGCTGAATAAAACGGCTCGGGAAAGTTTTGATGCCCTGCAACAGTTGAAGCAAGCCAATATGAAATCTTATCCAGTAACTGCCGGCGTGGTGTATCCGAATACTCCGCTCGGCAATTCTCTCAAGCAGATTGCTACGCTGATAAAAATGAATGTTGGACTGGAAGTGGCTTTTACAGAAAGTGGCGG
>JAPLEI010000016.1 GCA_026391195.1 Bacteroidota bacterium
AATGTGGTAATGATGCTGTTCGACACATTATTGAAACGATAGATTGCACTGTTTAATCCTTCCAGTTGCTCTTGGAACAGGTTCATCTTGTCGGATGAAATAACTGATATCGCGGCCATCTTCTGCAGGTTAATCTGCAACTCACGGATATCTTCACTGATCTCATGCAACTCGATAAACGAGGCCGATACCCGCATCACATTTACCTTGAAATCTGAAAACGCTTTGGTAGATTCCGACAGGTTCTTCGACATCATCTCCAGCGACTCTTGGTATTTGCTGCTGCCCTGTACAATTCCGTAGTTCAGGCTCTCGAATTGCTCCATAAAGTCTGACATTCCCTGATAGTATTGGCGCGATAAATTCTCTACATTTTTCTGCATCATCGGCATGCTGCTAACGTTTACTGGCTCACCATCCGGTGCATCTACCAGCTCTGGAAATAAACGGTCCCAGTGGTACACTTTCTCCACCTTATCATCCTTATATTGGATGGCCGACATTGTAAATACCAATGCCTCCACACCCAAGCCTGTTAACAGCAAGGGATCTTGTAGCTTCCACTCCAAAAATTTCGCGATTACCCCAATCAAAATTACCACAGCTCCTATACTGTAGAAAAAGTTGAACACATCAAACTTCCTTTTTTTTGCAGGTGTTTCCCCGTTTTTCATATCTCAATTTTTAATGATTCTATTTTTGTTTTTATCTTACTGCGTTGTTTTATGAACGCTTTTTAAAACGATATACAAAATGTATCTCCGCCAAGCCCGATCCCCCGTATGTCGTCGCCGAATACAGGCCCCCTACCGAATAATTTAAGTTGATCTGCGCCGTACTCTCTATCGGTACCCCTACCCCAACCGTCATAATCCCATTGGTATTATAAATAAA
The DNA here is from genome assembly GCA_026391195.1 of Bacteroidota bacterium. Lineage (GTDB taxonomy): Bacteria > Bacteroidota > Bacteroidia > Chitinophagales > Chitinophagaceae > Sediminibacterium. The sequence continues at coordinate 895 of JAPLEI010000016.1, forward strand.
ATTAGCCGATAATAAATTATTCGCATTCACCTGAAATCCTCCCTGTATTATCATCCCTGTTTCCTTATACATAATCGCTCCTGCATATATTTTGGCATACGATCCCGGGCCCAGCAACTTGCCGCCCCCCATGCTCAACTTATAGCCCAATCCGCCCTGCATCATCACATAATCCAGCGTTTGTAAGGTTTTGTTCTGCATTTTCGCCGTTAAATTCGGCGCCACCAGCTGAACTTCCAGTTTATCCGTATACAAGGTTAGCCCAAAGCTACTAAAAAACGAGGGCGGTACACTGTTATAGGCCAGTACCGTAGGGTCGCCCGGATCGCCGATTATCTGACCGCCCGCATTCGAATTCTCTACCACCCGGGTATTCCTAAATCCTGCCCCGATCCCAAACCGCAATTTCATCCCACTTTTAAAAGCCATCCCGTAGGCATACGAAAAGTTAAACAGCGTCTGATTTAAAATACCAATGTTCTGACGCGTTAATATCAATCCGATACCTGCCGTTTCACTAATCGGCACATCCGCAGTGGCTGCATACTCCTTTGCCAAGCCCGGCTGAGAATTGTTCATCGGTGAACGGAATACCCCATTCAGCCGTAGCCCCTCGCCCATTCCTGACTGAGAAGGATTAAATACCACCTTATTCTCAAAAACGCTCGAACTGAAAAAATTATTCTGACCCCATACCAGCGTATGCGTCATTATAATTATCCCAAAGAGTATTATTTTCCTATTCATTTGATTATCAGTACGTAAGGTTATTTATTCTATTCCAAAAACCAGTAAACACATTAATTTTTATTGTTATATTATATATTAGCTTTTCTATTAATTTAACAACGTTATAAACCCTTTAATAATTGCCTCACCCTCATTTATATTTATAACATAATAATATGTACCGGTGGTTAATTTAAAGGTTTCAGATTTACCGGTTCCAGCCCAATCATTCTTATATCCACCCAAGTCACCACCCAACTCTTTTACCAACTGTCCATTTGCATTGTATATTTTAATGCTATTTTTTGGATAGAATTCAATATTCTTAATCTTCCAGGTATCGTTGTATCCATCACCGTTGGGAGTAAGCACATTATTTGGGTAAATTAAGAATCCATTAATCACTTTAATATCCACTTTACCAGTATCAGATAAACAGCCGTCCACGGAGGTACCAACTACTTTGTAAGTTGTATTGGTTTTAGGCGACAAGAAGGGTGCAAATGATCGGATACTGCTGATATCCGTTGCGGGAGTCCATAAAACAGAAGATATGCGACTTTTGCCGGTATCTACTAGTACTACCTGCGTACTGTTTCCGATACTTACGGTATAATTATCTTTATTGTCTAACCGGAATTTTGGTTTTTCTTTAATTTCAACCTTTACTGCATTGGTTAATGCTGAACAGCCCAGGGATACCGTACGCATTCTGTACCATTTATTATTGTTTATAGGTGCATCAATAATTTGCCGGGTAATAAAACCGGGCATATCCTTGAAAGTAATTCCATCTGTTGAGGATTGCCACTGGAACGCATAAGTTGATCCATCTCCACCCAAAGGCACACTGGCAACTAAGGGACCTACTGGTATGCCGGGGCAGGCAACACCCGGGGCAGATTCGATAAAGCTTCCAGAGATGGCACGATTTACGATGATATTCTGAGCCACTATTGAGATACCATCGCAGCCATTTAAATTAGGGGTTACCCGAATTTGCGCAATCAATTGTCCGCTGGAATTATTCGTTACTTTAAAGGCAGGAATATTACCAGTTCCGGATGCTGCCAATCCAATGCCCGGCTGAGAATTCACCCAGTTGAAGATGGTGCCCGGTGGTAGTGAATTGGTGAATACAAGAGCTTTTGTTGTATCCCCTGCACAAAGCGATTGCTCAAGCGAAATAGGAGATAAATCGGGAAGAGGTTTAACGATAACCTCCAAATCTTCGGAATTAATACAACCATTGTAGTTGGTCATTCTGTATTTATACACTACGGCAACATTACCGGATGTGTAATTAAATAAACTTTCACCAATACCTACTACACCAGTCCCAGTAACATTTGATATACCGGGTACTGGATTTCGTGTCCAGTCAAAATTGGTTCCTGGAATATTTCCTATGGGTGTATAGGCAACGGGTGCATTACTGCAAACCTGGATAGATTTGCTTCCGGTTAATTTGGGAAGTGGTTTAACCGTAACTTTTACAGCCTGATCGCTGGCACAGGTTACCGCTTGTCCGATGCGATAGATATATTGAACTTCAATAGACGCATCACCGGTTGGACTGCTGATACCTGGAATAAAGGCCCTAGTCCATAAATAAGGAACATTGGTAATATTCGCGTTGGGAACAAACTTAAATGAGTTACCACTACATATTTCGTAAGAACCGCCAGCATTGCTGATTACCAGCGCCGGATTAATATTTAGTACTACATTTTGTGTGTTGGTGCAGCCATCCTGACTAACCAAACTGTATTCATACGTTACTTTAACGGCACTGGAAGTAGAATTTACCAGCGACTCGAGAATTGAGCCCGAACCAGAGGTAGGCACATTAGAAATACCGGGTGTAATATTCCGATTCCAGCTGAACAATACATTCGGCACAGTAGAGCTGGGGGTATATTGGAAAGGCGTATTACTACAAACATCCGGTGGCGTAAGGCCACTACTCAATACCAGTGCGGTGTTTACAACTTGTTTAAAGGTGATGGTAGTACCTGAACAGCTATTGGCTTTTGGATAAACGGTTATGGTGGAGGAAATTGCTGAATTGGTTGGATTGGTGGCCACAAAATACATATCGCCACTTCCCAGCAAAGGTGCTCCTATGGCAGGGTTACTGCTCGTCCATAAATACTCGGTACCACTGATTACAGAACCAGTAAAATTGATAATCTTGAGTCCATTGTTACAAGCAGTTTGATCACCCGGATTAAACATAGCCGGCGTTGGGTTAACAGTTGCATATACCGGTAATAGTGGACTACTACAACCACTGGCAGTTAATACATAATTGTAGGTTACTACCAGAGGTACATTCGAACTATTGATTAATTTTTCATTCACTACACCAATTCCGTTTGTACCTGGGTTATCGATACCCTGGACGGTAGCACGACTCCAGTTAAATACGGTATTAGCAATGAAACTGGTTGGGGTGTAGGTTTGTGTTGAACCACTGCATATCGGTGGCAAAATAAAGTCGGAAGTAAGGGTAGGTGTTGGATTGACCGTAATAGTAAAAGCAACCGGTGTACCCATGCATCCGTTGGCCATTGGGGTAATGATTAAATTAGTCTTAATGGGCACATAGGAAGTATTATTGGCAACGAATGAAATATCGCCACTACCTGCATTGGGTAATCCAATATTAACATTTGTACTTTCCCAATTGTAATCGGTGCCCGATACAGAAGAACCGGATAAGGGAATCAATACCGTAGCCCCACTACAATAGATTTTATCGGTTACTACATTTACGGCAGGTAGCGGATTAACGGTAACCACCACATTGGTGATATCAGAACAAGTACCCAATTGATTTTGATAGCGATACGTTACATTGATAGGCGAAGCGGTAGTATTCACCAGCACTTCACTCACCGGTATGTTAACACCAGCAGCCGTTGGATTAGAAATTCCAGCAACAGCTGTGCGGGTCCAGCTTAAGATGGTTCCACTGGCCGTACTAACGCCAATATAATAAAATGGATCTTTACTGCAGGTTATTTTGGTTAAGTCGGATGCCAAACTCAGGGTTGGCCGAACAGAAACCAATAGCTCTTGATTATAAGAACAACTATTGGCGGTAAGTGTAAATGCATAGGTTACCAGTTCGGTATTATTACTAACATTCACCAGAGTTTCACTGATGGCACCCGTTCCGTTGGAAGCAGGATTGGTAATATTACCTACTAAACTTCTTGCCCATTGTAAACTGGTACCTGCCACATTGGTAGTGGGGGTGAAAGTAAACAGGAAGTTGTTACATACCGATTTAGAACCACTATTGTCTAATACCGGCTTGGGATTAACAGTAACCAATACAGAGAAGGGATTACCGGAACAACCCGATGTAATTGGAACCGCCAGGTATTGAATAACAGCAGGGGTATTTCCATTATTGGTTAATACTTGCCCCACAAAATATTGTTGAGAAGCCTGCGAGTTACTACCCGAAATACTACCAGAAATTACTACCGGCACACCCCAGGTATAGAAAGTGGATTCGGGAACGCCTGTGGGGCTAACGGCAAAGGTAGCGCCACTGCACGAAGTGGTAACCTTATCGGTAACTACCGGGCGAGGTTTTACAGTAACCGTAATAGTAAAGGCATTACCTGCACACAAATTACTGCCCGTTCGCGGGGTTACAATAAATTCTACATTGATGGGAGCTAAGGTAGTATTGATGAGGGTGGGATTGAAAGAGTTTCTTGGGGTTGCCACCGGATCTGCACCCGTAATTCCGGCTGGGATAGAAACGGGCGTCCAAGAATAGGTAGTTCCACTCGGAACCCCCACAGCAGTATAACTGAGCGTTGTACCACTACAAACCGGCAATAACTGACTGGCCACAAAAGGAATGGGTACCACTTTTATGGTAAAGGTTTTGGGATTGCCAGAACAAGCATAGCTGCCGGATGCAGTAAATGGGGTTACAATAATGGTTGCGGTAACTATATCTGAACCTGCATTAACCGGATTAAATGAAGCAATGGTTCCAGAACCCGCAGCTGCCAATCCAATGGAAGTAGTGCTGTTGGTCCAGTTATACACCACACCTGCATTATATACTGTTGCCGCAGAGGTAAATGAAACTATGTTGGTTGAACCACCGGCACAAACCACCTGACTGGGGGGTTGATTTACTTCCGGCGCTATTCCATCTACATTTACGGTAAAACTAAATGCGGTAGCCACGGTATTGGCACAAGCATTGGCACCGCTTACGGTAATATAGTAAGTAGTATTATTCGAAAGCACCGGAGTAGTGTAGACATTTACGTTACTAATTGTGTTATTTAAAGCTGCATCGCTGTACCAGGTAAAAATTTCGGTAGTAGGTACAATTGTACTTGAACTACTCAACGCACATCCCAAAGACGTAGATAATCCTGAGCACACTTTAGGATTGGAAGGAATTACTTTAATATCAGATGCTTTTGCGTAAGGCAACACATTAATAGTTACGGTAAACGTAGCCCCATTTTGAACACCAAATGCGTTGGTTGGCACAACATTATATACTGCCTGCAGGGAATAATTGGTTGAGTTCACCAACGTTCCATTAATGCTTAACTGAAGCGTTGCTGCTACACCTCCGGTTAGTCCGGCGGGCATTGTAGGAGCCGCCCACGAATATTTAGTATTCGCTGGTACCACATCTCCATTTACTCCATTCACTGGAACCAAACCAAATGTGGTACCCGTGCAGGGTGTATTAAATTTGGGGCCAATCACGGCCTGTCCATTTACCCCTTGGGCAAACAAACACCAGACGGCTGCTATTAATATGTACCTAATCATCATTCAACAATTTTAAATGTCATAGGATTGGCAGTTCTTGTGGTTCCATCAAACATGGAGATTTGTATCATATCAAACATGATAATATCTCCCTGTTTTAGTGAACCAATCAAACTTTGGGATGCTGGCTGAAATACATCGCCATAATTATATACCGTTTGCTTTTTTCCATCAGTTCCTATCTTAATCACCTGATAACCATTGATACGTCCCGGGAAGTTTTTAAACATTGCAGCTCCCATATAGGCAATCAATCGATTGGCACTCAACAGGTCTTTCACATTGATGATGTTGTTGGTCATGTTTTCCGTATTCAGTTTTATCAACGGATTCGGAAGAATAGACACTTCAACTTTCTTATCAAATAAAGGCTTTTTACCTCCCCCCCGCTTATCCATAAATTTAACGGTATAAACGCCGGGTTTTTTGAAACTCAAATAATAATCAGTCCCTGTTTTCGTAAGCAAAGATGTATTATCAGGGGTAACTTCAATGCTAAAATCGCCTGTAGCACTATAATTCAGACTCTTAAGAATTTGGTTTTTAATACCCACAAAAAAGTTTTCATTTTGCAGGGCATTTTTTAGGCGTTTGGTCAAATCATCATTGGTAGCAATTTCGGAAGAAGCATTACTGGTGTTTTTATTCACCTCCTCTTTCAGGCGCTTCATCATGTCGGCCTGTTTTTGGGCATCTAATACCTTACTCATTTCACCCTGCTTAAATAAAACCGTAGTATTATTTTGCACAGAATAAAAAGCTGGAACATATCCAATGGTTTTTAAGGCCGCAAGTTGATAAATATTTTCAACATCCAGCAAAAGCAATTTGATGCGCTTAATGTGGAAATAACTTACTGCTACTGGTTTATGGAGAAATAAATAACGCTTCCACTCAACTTCTTTTTTTGTTCGGGTAGTAATGATTGCTCTTACTGGAACCAAGTTTTTAAATGAAGAATCAATCTGCAAAGGCTGAGCACTTAAATACTTAACCAGCTCGAATAATTCATCGTATACCTTTTCAATATTTTCTTTTTTATCAGTACCTTCTTTCTCCAGAAAGATTTCCTCCATTCTTCGGGTACTATTAAACTCCTGATAAACATCTGTTTTTTGATCGGCCAGTTTTTTCTGAATTTCCTGGTCAAATTTGTCCATCATTTCGTATGTTTTGTGTATACGATCTTGAATGGCCAAATAGGTTTTAGCAGAATCATTCGCCAATTTTTCAGTTTCATCACTAATCAATTGATTGGCAAAATTCACCTGTTCTTGCCTAGATTTTTCTTCATATTCCAACGTGCGGATTGAATAGTAATTCGAATCCAAAAGGGTTGCAGGTATGTTCAAAACCGACAAACAAACGAATATCACATATAACAATGTGATCAACCGATACCTGTTTTTATTAATCGCTGCCATGGTTTATCCTATTTGTTTAAATGTGGTAATGATGCTGTTCGACACATTATTGAAACGATAGATTGCACTGTTTAATCCTTCCAGTTGCTCTTGGAACAGGTTCATCTTGTCGGATGAAATAACTGATATCGCGGCCATCTTCTGCAGGTTAATCTGCAAC